>DAISYI010000016.1:3699-11268 GCA_036825385.1 Lachnospiraceae bacterium
ATAGACCGTTCTACGTATTCAAATATGCTACAAGTTATTCAGCAGCAGTAGCACTTTCTGAAGGAATCAGAAAGGAAGTAAAGGGAGAAGCAAGTGGAAACATTCAGAAGTATCTTGAATTCCTTTCAATGGGATGCTCAAAGGATCCTCTTGATGAACTTGCTCACGCTGGCGTAGATTTCTCTACTCCGGAACCTGTAGATAGAGCACTTGATAAGTTTGCACTTGTCCTCGATGAGGCTGAGAAGTGCGCAGAACAGTTGCTCTCTAAGTAATCAGGATGCATTTGTGTACAGATTGTGAACGTTTACAAAAAATGTTGTAGATTCTGTGATGAATTTATAAAAAGTTAACGTGAATTTACTTCAATATATACTTGCAAAACATTAACGTCTCGTATACAATACATTATAAGCATTTTGAATTATCTAATAATTCAAGTGCAGACACTATTGGGAAAAATGTGTAATATTTCAAATGGGAGGGAAACATGAAAAAAGCTCAGACATGGAAAAGAGTCCTCTCAGTAGCATGCGCAGCAACAATGCTTACAGGATGCGGCGCTGGCTCTGGTGGCTCAGGAAAGAAGGGTTCTGATACTCTCGTTGTTGGCGAAAGCGCTTTCAACCAGAAATTCTCAGAGTTCTTCGCAGAAACAACTTATGACCGTGATGTTGCAGATATGTGTGCAATCGGTCTCGTAAATACTGACCGTATGGGACAGGTTATTTACAAAGGAACAAAAGGCGAAAAGAAAAAGTACAACGGTAAGAACTATACTTACTACACACCAGCCGATATCAAGGTTGATGAAAAAGACGACGGAACTGTTGATTACACATTTAAACTTCGTAAAGATCTCAAATTCTCAGATGGTGTTAAAGTTACAGCTGATGACGTACTCTTCAGCTACTATGTAATTGCGGATCCTTCATATGATGGATCAAGCACATTCTCTTCACTTCCAGTAAAGGGACTTGAAGAATACAGAAACGGTATGACAGCTCTCGGTGAAGCAATTGCTAAAGCCGGCAAGGATAACACAGACTTCTCAAGTTGGGATGAAGCTACTCAGAAGAAGTTCTGGGAGACAGACCTTCCAAAGGCTAAGAAAGAGTTCATTAGAGATATCTGCCAGTACTGTGTAGACAACGGATATAACAAGAAGGGCGACTCAGTTGCAGCTTGCCTTAAGAACTGGGGCTACGAAGTTGACGAATCTGCTACAGAAGAGCAGGCATTCGATAAGATGGTAGAAGCATTCGATGGAGACATCTATGCAATGGCTAACAAGGAAAAAGCTAACTCAGCTCTCGGTGACCTTCTTGATCAGAAGTATAAGAAAGCTATTAAGACTGGTGATACAGCAGACAGCATCGAAGGTCTTAAGAAAATTGATGATTACACTGTAAAGGTTTCACTTACAAAGGTTGATGCTACAGCTATCTACACACTTGGAACATCAATCCAGCCAATGCACTACTATGGTGAGAAATCTAAGTTCGACGTAAAGAAGAACAAGTTTGGTTTCACAAAGGGTGACCTTTCACACGTAAGAAGTAAGTCAACAAAGCCTCTTGGAGCTGGTCCATACGTATTCAAGGGATACAAGAATGGTAAGGTTAACTTCGATGCTAACAAGACATACTACAAGGGTGAGCCAAAGACAGCTCACGTAACATTTATTGAATCTCAGGAAGCTGACCTTCTCAATGGTGTTACAACAGGAACAATCGATGTAGCACAGCCATCACTTAACGGTGACGCTGCTAAGAATATCAAGAAGCAGAACTCAAACGGAAAGCTTTCTGGTAACAAGATCGAGACAAAGCTTCATAGCTTCCTCGGATACGGTTACATCGGTATGAACGCAAATGTAGTTAAGGTAGGAAATGATCCTGCATCAGACGCATCAAAGGCTCTTCGTAAGGGTTACGCTACAGTAGTTTCAGCATACAGAGATGTAGCTATCGATTCTTACTATGGCGATGCAGCTGAAGTAATCAACTACCCAATCACAAATACATCTTGGGCAGCTCCACAGAAGACTGACTCAGATTACAAGGTAGCATTCTCAACAGATGCTGATGGAAATGAAATCTATAAGGATGGTATGTCAGCAGAAGACAAGTATGCAGCAGCTAAGAAAGCAGCTCTTACATGGTTTGCAAAAGCAGGATGCAAGGTTGCAGACGGAAAGGTTACAGCTGGTCCAGACGGAAAGCCACTTTCAATTAGTGCAACAATTCCAGGTGGTGGAAAGGGTGACCACCCATCATTCCTTATCCTTTCAGAAGCTAAGAAAGCATTCGAGGATATCGGAGTAACATTTAATGTTATTGATCTTTCAGACACATCACAGCTTTGGGATGGTCTTAGAGCTGGTACAGTACCAATGTGGTGCGCAGCTTGGGGTGCTTCAGCAGATCCAGATATGTACCAGATTTACTACTCAGACGTAAAGAACGGTGGAAAGAATGCCGGTGGTTCAAACTACCAGTACAAGATTGCTGATCCTGAACTTGATCAGATTATCATGGATGCTAGAACACATACAGATCAGCAGTACAGAAAAGCTAAGTACAAGGCAGCTCTTGATATCATCGTTGACTGGGCTGTAGAAATTCCTATCTACCAGAGACAGGAATGCACAATCTTCTCAAAGGAAAGAGTAAATGTTAAGACAGTTACTCCTGATGTAACACCATTCTATGGATGGAATGCAGAAATTGAAAAGATTGAACTTAATTAATTGTTGAGGAAGCCACTGAAGGTAGGCTGACTTAAATACAATTTCAAAGGGGCAAATTATATTACGTGAGGGGGATGCAGGGTGTTTTTCTCACCCTGCATCCTATCCTTATGTAAAAATAGTAAAAGAAGTATAAAAAAATTGACAAATAAGTCAGAACCTTAGTGGGAGGAAAAGTTGTAAAATGCGGAAATTTATTATCAAAAGAATCTTAATATCGATTGCGATTCTGTTCGTAGTCGCATTCTTAATCTATTGTCTTATGAGAAGTCTTCCAACATCATATGTTGAGCAGCTCGCTAGAACAAAATCATCTCAGCCAGGATCAAAATCATTTGAAGAATGGATGAAACAGTTATCAGCGGCATATGGTATGGATAAGGGAATCGTAGGTGGTTTCTTTACATGGCTTTCAAACGCTGTTCGTGGTCAGTTCGGTGAATCATGGTATTATACTGTTCCGGTTACTCAGAAATTCAATGACACAATATGGGTTTCTGTTTACATGGGTGCTGTATCACTTGTGTTCGAAGTGCTTATTGCAATTCCACTTGGTGTTATCGCAGCTACAAAGCAGTATCAGAAGTCTGACTATATCATTTCTATCATTGCAATAGCAGGTATGTCACTTCCTACATTCTTCTTTGCATCACTTCTCAAACTTGTTTTCTCAGTAAAACTTGGTTGGTTTGATCTTTACGGCCTAACAGGACGTAACTTTGAGCAGATGAGTGGAATGGAACAGATTCTTGATAAAGGATATCATCTCTTCTTACCTATTGTAGTACTTATCGTTATCTCAATCGGTTCGCTTATGAGATATACTCGAACAAATATGCTTGAGGTACTTGGTCAGGACTATATCCGTACAGCACGTGCAAAGGGACTTTCAGAGAAGAAGGTTATCTATCATCACGCATTTAGAAACACACTTATTCCACTTGTAACTATTATCGGTGGATCACTTCCTGGACTTTTCTCAGGTGCACTTATTACAGAAACACTTTTCGGAATTAATGGTATCGGTTATACATCATATATGGCTATGACAAATGCTGACATTCCATTTTCAATGTTTTACTTGACGTTTATGGCAGTGCTTACACTTGCCGGTAACTTGATTTCAGATATCTTGTACGCGGTTGTTGACCCTCGTGTAAGAGTAGCTTAATAGAAAGGAGAGTCAGAGTTATGTCGCGTACAGAAAGAAATGAAAATATCGATGAATTAGAAAACATCGTAGGTACAGAAGATGCAAGAGAACGTAACGAAGAGTATGCAATTGGTGATGATAGACGTGTAAAGTCTCTTTCTCCAGGAGCTCTCGTACGTAGAAGATTTTTCAGAAATAAAGTAGCCGTAGTCGGTTTGGTTATCCTTATCGCAATGGCATTGTTCTCATTCGTTGGAGGTCTAATCTCTCCATATGGACAGGATCAGTTCTTTTATAAGAATGAGAAGGTAAGTAAAGATTATGCTTCTGCAAAGAAGAATAAAGACTATAGATTCCTCGCAAAGAGCGAAGATAAATTTAAGACATCAAACAACGCTGATATGATTGTGGCTATTCTAGAAGAGGCAACATCATTTACATCAGCAGGTAAGACATACACACTTACAAAAGAAGGTAACAATTTCTACAGCGCTTCTATAAATGGAGAAGTAGTAGTAATTGCTTATAAGTCAATCCTTGCAGATAACGAAGGAAAGACATCATTTGATTTTGACACTAACTTTGCAGCACTTAAGGCTGTTACAAATGGTCAGAAAGAGTTCACTGTTGGAAGCAAAGCTTACACAGTAGATGATGAAGGTATTGTAAAACTTAATGATAAAGTTGTAGGAAATATTTCTTCATTCGTCCTTAAACCGTCAAACAATGGAGTAGAGCTTTCAGAAGACTTTAGAACAAAGCTTATGGACGCTATCAAAGATGATGCGGAAAGCTTTAAGGCTAAAAACCATAAGGGTAAAATGGACAACTACGAACTCTCATATGCTGCTGACAAAGAAGTATATACAGCTAGATCACTTCATGAAACAAGAAAGTACGATTCATATACATCGCCATCAGCTAAGCATTGGCTTGGTACAGATGAAAATGGTATGGATATCGTAACTCGTCTTATGTATGGTGGTCGAGTATCACTCCTCATTGGTTTTATTGTAGAGATTATCTCTGCTGTAATCGGTGTATCACTCGGTGGTATTTCAGGTTACTTTGGAGGAAAGATTGATAACCTTATCATGAGAATCGTAGATGTATTCTACTGTATTCCATCTATGCCTATCATTATCATCCTCGGTTCGGTTATGGATAAAACAGGAGTAAGCCCTACAATGCGAATGGTTTATCTCATGCTTATCCTCGGTTTCCTCGGATGGCCTGGTATGGCACGTCTCGTACGTGGACAGGTACTTCTCTTCAGAGAACAGGAATTCATGACAGCTACAGAAGCAACAGGACTTTCTGTTAGAAGAAGAATCTTTAAGCACCTCGTACCAAATGTAATCCCACAGCTCATCGTATCTATGACAATGGGTCTCGGTGGTACTATTATTACAGAGGCAACACTTTCATTCCTCGGACTTGGTGTTAAATTCCCATTTGCTTCTTGGGGAAATATCATTAGTGCCGTAGATAACACATATGTTCTTACAACATACTGGTTCGTTTGGATCCCTGCCGGAATTCTTCTGCTCCTTACAGTAGTTGCGTTCAACCTCGTAGGTGACGGACTTAGAGACGCATTCGACCCTAGAATGAAACGTTAATATGTAGAGGAGAGGAAAGAGAAATGGCAAGAAAGAAAGCAGAGGGTTATCTTTCAGCGAAGGAAATTCGTGAGATTTCAAAGAGAAATAAGAAGATAACTAGTGAAATAGAAAAGAGAAATAAGAGAAAGAATGTTCCAGAATCTGAATATCTCACAGAGATGAAAGATCCAAACAATGAAGTTGAGTTTGATGGTCTTCAGACTTTCTTCTTCACAGATGCTGGTACAGTTAAATCAGTAGATGGTGTATCTTTCGATATACCAAAGGGAAAAACGGTCGGAGTAGTAGGTGAGTCAGGCTGTGGTAAATCCGTTACATCACTTTCACTTATGAGACTCGTTCAGAGACCTCAGGGCCAGACAGTAGGTGGTTCAATTAGGCTTAATCTTGGAGACAAGGCTATCGATGTAACTAAGGCTCCAGACGAAGTAATGGAAAAACTCAGAGGAAATGAAATCTCTATGATTTTCCAGGAACCTATGACAGCCCTTAACCCTATCTTTAAAATCGGTGAGCAGCTTAATGAAGTAATCGAGCTTCACGATGGTGAAGGTAAATCAAAAGAGGATGTAAAGGCGCGTACAATTGAACTTCTTGAGATGGTTGGTATTGCAAACGCTGAAGGTGTTTATGAGATGTATCCTCATGAGCTTTCAGGTGGTATGAGACAGCGTATCGTAATCGCTATGGCTCTTGCTTGCAACCCAAAGATGATTATTGCTGATGAGCCTACAACAGCTCTTGATGTTACTATTCAGGCACAGATTCTTGACCTTCTTCGTTCACTGAAGGACAAGATCAATGCTTCAATCATGTTCATCACACACGACCTCGGTGTTATCGCTGAGATGGCAGATTATGTTGTAGTTATGTATGCTGGTCGTGTTATCGAGAAGGGTACAGCAGAAGATATCTTCTATCGCCCAGCTCATCCATACACACTCGGTCTTATGGCAAGTAAGCCAGTAGTTGGAAAGAAAGTAGATAAACTCTATTCAATTCCTGGTAAGGTTCCAAACCCTATCAACATGCCAAACTACTGCTACTTTAAAGATAGATGTGACAAGTGTACAACACAGTGTGATGGAGCTTATCCATGTATGTTTAAACTTTCTGATACTCATTTCGTATCCTGTTACAGATACTATGAAGAAGGCGAAGTCCTTAAGGCTAATACGGAAGGAGTGGAAGAATAATGGCAGAGAATAAAGATTACATTCTCGAGGTAAAGGACCTCAAGAAATATTATCCTATAACAGGCGGATTCCTTTCACGTGTAGTTGGACATGTAAAGGCTGTTGATGGTATCTCTTTTTCAATCGAAAGAGGTACTACAATGGGGCTCGTAGGTGAGTCAGGATGTGGTAAGTCTACAACAGGACGTACAATCCTCCGTCTCGAAGGCGAGAAGACTGATGGACAGGTTCTCTTCAATGGTAAGGAAGTATACGACTTCTCAAAGAAGGAACTTAACGAAAAAAGAACTGAGATGCAGATCATATTCCAGGATCCTTTCGCATCACTTCAGCCTCGTATGCCAGTAGGCGAAATCATCGGAGAAGCTGTAAGAGAACACAAGATTGTTCCACCAGCAGAATACGATGAATATGTAGAGAAAATCATGGACGAGTGTGGACTTCAGTCATTCCAGAAGGAAAGATATCCACACGAGTTCTCAGGTGGACAGAGACAGCGTATCTGTATTGCTAGAGCAATCGCTCTTCAGCCAGAGTTCATCGTTTGTGATGAGCCGGTATCAGCGCTTGACGTTTCTATCCAGGCACAGATCATCAACCTTCTGAAAGAGCTTCAGGAGAAGAGAAATCTTACATATCTCTTTATCTCACATGACCTTTCAGTAGTAGAGCATATTTCTGATACAGTAGGTGTTATGTACCTCGGTACTATGGTTGAGTTTGGTAAGACAGAAGATATCTTCAAGAATCCTCTCCATCCATATACACAGGCTCTTGTTTCTTCGCTCCCGGTATTTGGAACTCATTATACAGACAAAAAGATGAACTCAATTCCTGGAAGAG
>DAISYI010000016.1:11278-12439 GCA_036825385.1 Lachnospiraceae bacterium
CAAATGCTAAGATGGAAAGAATCGTACTCGAAGGAAATATTCCTTCCCCAGCAAACCCACCTAAGGGATGTAAGTTCCACACTAGATGTTCTAAGTGCATGGAATGCTGTAAGACAGAAGTACCTGAGGTAAGAGAGCTTGAACCAGGACACAAGGTAGCTTGCCACCTTTACAAGGATCAGGGTAAAAAGGTAGAGGATTAATGTATTATAATAGTCAGTTCAATAATACAAATAGCAAAGAAGAGAATAATGAAGAAGATTTCGTTGTAGCGGATATGTCGAATGTACATAAGCCTTCTCTATTTGGATTCATTCCGAAATCTGGAATCAGAAGACGAGGATTTGAGAACAAAGGCCCAGTAGACATGACATATGAAGCACAGATGAAAGATGAACCATATGAACTCACAAGAGAGCAGAGAAGATGGTATATTCTTGGTACCATGAAGGCTGCACTTCTTATTTCTTTAGCATACGTTGTTGGATTGACATTAGTAGTGCTTTTATTCCTATTTATAATGAATTAAAATATAAGTGCACCCTCTTTTAAATAAGGGGATGCACTTATTTTGTTAAAAGAGGGCGCGCTTATGCAAGAAGAGTATTTTAAGGCAAGAAAACTTGCACAAAAAGAATATCAAAAAGCAGTCTCACATGGTGATTACCCTTATCTACCCGTTTTGGATGACATCATAAAAAAAGATGTGTTCAACAATGAGTATCCTATTGGGCTTATCGAAATTCCGATGGAATATGTGGTCGGTACGAGGACGGCTGGACGAACACAGGCTTTTGCCCGTAATTTCATGCCGCTTTTAGAGCCGGATTCGGAATTTGCTCTTAAGTGGGATCATCTCTATGCTTCTCAGGTGAATGAGGGGATTCGTGACCCGATTAAGGTTTATGAATACATGCATAGATTTTACGTCCAGGAAGGAAATAAGCGAGTTTCAGTTTCGAAGTATGTAAATACGCCGACTATTTTGGCGGAAGTTACCAGAATTGTACCTCGAGATTTTGAATCGGATGAATATTTGCAGTACTCGCAGTTTGTGGATTTTTATTCGGTTTGTCCGATTTATGATATTGAAATTACGCTCTCGAATGGTTATCGCACAATTGCAGAGGCGATGGGCGAGACACTCGATACAGAGTGGCC
>DAISYI010000016.1:12449-13284 GCA_036825385.1 Lachnospiraceae bacterium
GGTGAAAGCTCTGAAGGCTGCATATCAACTCTTCGCGCGAACATATAGAAAACTTGAGAAGGCGCGCTTAAATATGAGTGTCGGTGATGCATTCCTCGTGTATGCACAGGTTTATCCGATTGAGTCAATCAAGGAAATCAGCACTCAGTCCCTCGAGAGGCGTATCGGAAAAATCTGGAACGAGATACTTATCAACGAGAACGATGATAATACCGCTCTTGTCGACGAGTCTTTTGATATCAGTCAGCGAAACTCGATTAAGAAGATTTTCAATGCAGTAGTTACGAACTATACAGAAGATAAGCCGTTTAAGGCTGCTTTCTTCTATGAAAGGGAAGCGGGAAGTTCGAACTGGCTGTATAGTCATGAACTTGGAAGAAACTATCTTGAGACTTCTTTCGGTGGAATAGTTGAGACGAAGCTTTATGACAGTTGTAATTCAAATGAGGAATTGAAGGCCGCAATAAATGATGCGATTGATTGGGGAGCGGATATCTGTTTTACGGTTTCTCCGAAGCATATGAGAGAGACAATGAGATGTGCGCTTCATTTCCCGAAAGTAAAGTTTATGAATTGCTCGATTAATTTGAGCTCGAGTAACGTTCCGACTTACTACGGTCGTATGTATGAGGCAAAGTTCCTGCTCGGAGCGCTCGCAGCATCGACAGCAGAAGGTGACACTATCGGTTATCTCGCTTCCTATCCTATATATGGACAGGCGGCAGAGATCAATGCGTTTGCAATTGGCGCAGCGCTTATAAATCCTAAAGTGAAGGTCGTGTTGAAGTGGTCTTCTAAGAAAGATTGTGATTGGAAACAGGAATCCGCACTGATT
>DAISYI010000016.1:13294-25375 GCA_036825385.1 Lachnospiraceae bacterium
CAGGACCGGATCTAATTCTGCCAAATCGCGCATCGAGAGATTACGGGCTTTTTCGCATGGGAGAGGACGGAAAAATCACGAATCTCGCACTTCCAGTATGGAACTGGGGAAAGTTCTATTCCAGAATTATCTCTAGAATCATGCAGGATGACTGGGAGGGCATTACAGGAGAGAAAGATAAGGCTATGAATTTCTATCTTGGTATGGCTTCTGAGGTTATTGATGTTATTCTTTCGGACAAGCTTTCTTATTATTCGAGGAAGGAAGTTGAGTCACTAAAGACGGTTATTCTAAGTGGGCTTTTGAATCCGTTTGATGGCGAGATTCATAGCCAGGACAGAGTAATAAAGGGTGAAGGTGATCCTTCACTTACATATGAAGATATAGTGGCTATGGATTGGCTCAATGACAATATTATAGGTTCGTTCCCGACGAGGGATGAACTTAAGGATGAAGCGATTGAGACGATTAACATCAGTGGACTACTTAAACTATATCAGTAATAAAGGGGAAAGAGTTTTGAACATACTTTGTATTGCAGACGAGGAAAATAAAGGTTTATGGGATTTCTTCTCACCAGAGAAAGTCAAAGATGTAGATTTGATTATCTCGTGTGGAGATTTACATTCCGATTATTTACAGTATTTGGTAACGATGGCGAATAAGCCACTTCTCTATGTTCGTGGAAATCATGACACGAAATATGATATGAATCCGCCGCTTGGTTGCGAGGATATCGACGATAGGATTTACGACTACAAGGGGCTTCGTATTCTGGGTCTCGGCGGTTCCATGAGATATAGAGAAGGCAAAGATATGTACACAGAAGCTGAGATGGCGAGACGAATCAGAAAGTTACAGTCGGCCATTACGCTTCGAAATGGATTCGATATTCTGGTGACACATGCTCCGCTCAAAGGTTATGGAGATATGGAGGATTTACCTCACCAGGGGTTTGAATGCCTGAATAAACTAGTTGAAAAATGGAAACCTAAATATGTACTACATGGACATGTTCATAAGTCTTATAGTAGTGGTAGCTTCGAGCGTGAGAGAATTCATTCATCTGGCGCGAAGATTATAAACTGCTATGATAAATATGAACTTACGGTCGAAGAGGGTGAGTATCCGCCTATGGGTAAGACGGGCTCGGCTCTTTATGATCTCTATGTGAGTATGAAGGAACATAGGAGAAATGATTGAAAAAAGATTTGCTTAGTGAACTTAGAAGAGGGAAGAACCTGACGACAGCTGAGATGATTCAGCTTACTTTCAAACTGGCTCTTCCTTCTATTATTGCGGAAGTGTCCTACCTATTCATGTCATTTATCGATGCTTCGATGGTAGGCTCACTTGGCGCAAATGCATCTGCGTCAGTCGGTATCGTGGCTACGACGACTTGGCTTCTCGGAGGAATCATACGAAGTGCAACTCTTGGATTTACTGTTCAGGTGGCGCATCTCTACGGAGCTGAGAATTATCGGGATGCGAGAGCTGTAGTTCTCCACGGAGTGCTTTCAGTCTTCGTGATTGGACTTGTTCTCATGAGCGTAGCGCTTTCTATCGCGCCTTTCCTTCCGGGATGGCTTGGTGGAGATGCGTCGATACAGTTTGATGCAACGAAGTACTTTATGTTATATGCTTTTTCCCTGCCATGTATGGCGGTGAATAATACATCTGGCGGAATGCTTCAGTGCAGTGGAAACATGAAGGTTCCGAGTGTGCTGAATGTAATTGCCTGCGCGCTCGATGTCGTGTTTAATTTCTTTCTCATTTACCCGACAAAGGTATATAATTTGATGGGCCATGAGATTACACTGTACCGCGCTGGTATGGGCGTGAGAGGTGCGGCCCTCGGAACGACGCTGGCAGCATTTTGTTGTGCGGTTGCGATGGTTTACTTTCTTATGGTTAGATCCGAGAATCTTCATTTCAGAAGAGAGAAGAGGAAGCGTTTCGACAGAAATGAAATCACGACAGCGCTTCAGATTTCGCTTCCTGTTGCGTTTCAGAATATACTTTCTGGCGGCGCTCAGATTGTGTCGACAGGAATAGTAGCACCGCTCGGAAAAATCGCGATTTCAGCGAATTCTTTCGCAGTTACTACGGAAGGATTTTGCTACATGCCTGGTTTCGGAATCTCAGCTGCTGCGACTACGATGGTCGGTCAGAGCATCGGCGCTGGAAGAAAGAAAACAGCGAAGAAACTGGGATGGATTTGTATGATTTCCGGAATGGTTGTGATGGGAATCATGGGAGCGCTTATGTATGTGCTATCATATCCTTTGGTGGGGCTTTTGACTCCGGTTGAGGATATCAGAGTTCTAGGTGCAGCAGTGCTTAGAATTGAGGCTTTTGCAGAGCCATTCTTCGCGGCGATGATTGTCGGCGAGGGTGTTTTCAGAGGGTTTAAGGACACGATGGGTCCTTCAATCATAGATTTTGCAACAATGTGGGTTATCAGACTACCGCTAGCTTTCGTGCTTTCAAAGAGCATGGGACTTCGCGGTGTTTGGATCGCTATGTGTATCCAGCTTATAATAAGCGGTGCTATCTTCCTGGTTCGTATGGGCCTTAAGAATAGAAATGCGTTAGACTTGCAGAGTGCGAATATAGAGAGGTAGAAGTTATGAAATATGATGTAATTATTATCGGAGCCGGTCCAGGCGGTATTTATGCGGCATATGAGCTTTTAGAGAAAAAGCCTGAATTAAAAATTGCCGTGTATGAGGCGGGAAATACTCTCGAGAAGAGACATTGTCCTATCGATGGCAAGAAGGTTCCTACATGTATCCACTGTAAGACATGCGCGATTATGAATGGCTTCGGTGGGGCGGGAGCTTTTTCCGATGGTAAGTATAATATTACAAATGATTTCGGTGGAACTCTCTATGAGTACATCGGACGTGAGAAGGCTACAGAGCTCATGGAGTATGTAGACGAAATTAACATGAAGAATGGTGGAGAGGGTACGAAGATGTACTCTACTGCGGGTTCTAAGTTCAAGACTGTATGTATGCAGAATGGGCTTACTCTTTTGAATGCGAGTGTTCGTCATCTCGGAACGGATATTAATTATGTGGTTCTTGAGAACTTGCTTGAGAAATTGTCGAAGAAGGTTGATTTCTTCTTTAATACTCCGGTTGAGAGCATTGAAGCTTTTTCCGATGGGTATCGTGTGATTCATAAGAATGGTACTGATGAGGCGAAGTATTGTATTGTTTCTGTTGGCCGTTCTGGTTCGAAGTGGATGGAGAAGGTTTGCAAGGAGCTTGATATCGAGACTACATCAAATCGTGTGGATATCGGTGTCAGAGTGGAGATTCCTTCGGAGATTTTCGAACATATTACGGACGAGCTTTATGAGGGCAAGATTACGTACCGTACGAAGAAGTTTGAGGACAAGGTCCGTACTTTCTGCATGAATCCTCATGGAATCGTCGTTAATGAGAATACGAATGGTATCGTAACTGTGAATGGACATTCTTTCGAGGACGAGAAGATGAAGACCGGCAACACGAACTTCGCGCTTCTCGTGGCTAAGCATTTCTCTGAACCTTTCAAGGATAGTAATGGATATGGTGAGTCGATTGTTCGTCTTTCAAACATGCTCGGCGGCGGTGTTATTCTTCAGCGTTTTGGCGATCTCGAGCGTGGTCGTCGTTCGACTCAGAAGCGTATCGACGAGGGTACAGTTCGCCCAACTCTTAAGGCGACTCCTGGTGATCTTTCACTTGTACTGCCTAAGCGTATTCTCGATGGTATCGTTGAGATGATTTATGCTCTCGACAAGATTGCACCTGGTATGGCGAATGATGATACACTTCTCTATGGTGTAGAGGTTAAGTTCTACAACATGGAAGTTAAACTTGATAATACTCTTCAGCCAGAGAATCATAGGAATTTGTATATCATCGGTGATGGCTCTGGTGTTACACATTCGCTTTCACATGCCTCAGCAAGTGGTGTGTATGTAGCGGATGAGATTGTAAGTTGTGAGTAGTATAGTGAGTTGATTTGTGCTTTTGCGGGTGCCCTGTGGCACTCGCTTTTTTAGGTTTGTATTTAGGCGGAAAAGTGCTATTTGCTTGGTGTACGCCTGTAATAACAGTGGTTTTTGAGCTGGCGCCCACCCTGGGAACGATTTCGGTTTGCTTAGGGTGGGTATGGTATCGGTTTATTTGATGGGGAGTTTAGTTTACTGCCCACCTTGGGAACGATTCACTGTCGTTCAGGGTGGGTAAGCTAGCTTGTTTTGAAAGGGATATTTTTGGTTGCTACCCACCTAGGAAACGATTTCTATGTGTTAAGGGAGGGAAAAATAAATTGATTTAATTTCTCATGAGCAAGTCTTTCCCCACCTTGATTATCAATAAAGCACTTTAGGGAGGGATATCAAGATTGTTTTACTACAAAGAAGAAGTGGCCTTGGCCACTTCTTCTTGATTTTGTTTACTCTGTTTCTGGTGTGATATAGTCTAAAACCATGTATGTCAATGTAAAATTCATTCCTTACGCTTTTTTGCAAAAAAACACTCGGAAACTGCAATAGAAAAAATAGTTTCCGAGTGTTATTATATTTATAAGTGAATAATTAGATATCAAATGGATTCTTTGGCTTGTATTCTATGTAACCTTCTTTAATCCATTTGCGGACTTTCTCAAGAGGAATATCGAAATGTTCAGCGACGTCAAATTCGGTTACTTCATTCGCGAGAATGAACTCTTTGACTTTGAGATAAAGTTCGTGATCGAGGCAACCTTCGCAAGTGCTCTTTAAATATGATGATGGCAGTGGACGACCGCATTTGTCACAGATACGTCTCTTTTTAGGGGCATCTTCAAATCTACGCATTGCATTGACCTCCTTAACATATTTAATTATATCATGAATTTAATTGGAAACGATAATATTTTTTGAAACGGGGAAATACTATGTTACAGGAAAGTATTAAGAAACTAGTATGCTATGGAATTAAGGAAGGACTTCTTCCAGAGTGCGAGAGAGTTTACACAACAAATCTTCTTCTTGACCTCTTCGATGTAGACGAGTTTACTGATCCAGAAATCGATGAGAGCAATCTCGTTCTCGATGACATCCTTTCTGACATGCTCGATTATGCAGTTGAGAATGGCCTTTGTGAAGATAGCATTGTTTACAAAGATCTCTTTGACACAAAGATTATGAACTGCCTCATGCCACGTCCAGCACAGGTTCAGAATACTTTTAATGCTCTTTATGAGAAGTCACCAGAGGCTGCGACAAAGTATTTCTACAACCTTTCATGTAAATCAAATTATATCAGAACTACTCGTGTAGCGAAGAATGTATGCTGGAAGACAGAGACTCCTTACGGAACTCTCGATATCACAATCAATCTTTCTAAGCCAGAGAAGGATCCTAAGGCAATCGCAGCTGCGCTCAAAGCTAAGAATTCAGCTTATCCGAAGTGCCAGCTCTGCATGGAGAACGAAGGCTATCGCGGCCGCGTAGATCATCCAGCCCGCGAGAATCACAGAATAATCCCAATCACAATTAATGATTCTGCTTGGGGATTCCAGTATTCACCATATGTTTACTTCAACGAGCACTGCATCGTCTTCAACGGACAGCATGTACCTATGAAGATTGAAAAAGCCACATTCAAAAAACTTTTTGATTTCGTCGAGCTTTTTCCACATTATTTCCTCGGTTCAAATGCCGACCTTCCTATCGTAGGTGGCTCAATCCTCACACACGACCATTTCCAGGGTGGACACTACACATTCGCTATGGAAAAAGCAACAGTCGAGAAGGAATTCACAGTCAAAGGTTACGAGGATATCAACTGTGGTATCGTAAATTGGCCACTTTCAGTTATCCGCCTGAATGGTGATAATCCAGATAGAATTATTGAGCTTGCTGATCATATTCTCGCTAAGTGGAGAGGATATTCAGATGAGGAAGCGTTTATCTTCGCGGAGACTGACGGAACACCTCATAACACAATTACTCCGATTGCCCGTCGTAGAGATGGCAAGTTTGAGATGGATCTCACTCTTAGAAACAATATTACTACAGAGGAGAGACCACTCGGTGTGTTCCATCCAAAGGACAAGCTTCACCATATAAAGAAGGAGAACATCGGTCTTATCGAAGTTATGGGACTTGCTGTTCTTCCAGCTAGACTTGCTAGTGAAATGGAAGAACTTAAGCCTTACGTGATTTCATGTGATGTAGCTGGAATTCGTGCAAACGAAACACTCGAGAAGCATGCTGATTGGGTAGAAGAGTTTCTTCCTAATTATGATAAGATTACAGATGAGAACGTAGATGGAATTCTGAAGGATGAAATCGGAAAGGTATTCTGTGAGGTTCTCGAGGACGCAGGTGTGTTTAAAACTGATGCTGCTGGTAGAGAAGCTTTCGACAGATTTATTTCTGTACTGTAATAGAATTGAGTTAGTGTAGAGCAGTTGCTTTTTCAGATATGGAAAGTGACTCTGTAATGTATTATAATCTTTTATGGAAGTATTTAGGGTGGTTATTGTAACCGCCCTATTTTAATTTTGAAAGAAGGATAAGTATGATACAGACTCCGTTTGACCAGAGAAATATTTCGATGATGATGGACCTCTATGAGCTTACGATGGCGAATAGCTACTATCTGACTGAGGATAGAGACAAGATGGTAGCGTTTGATGTTTTTTATCGTAAGAATCCTGATGAGGGTGGGTATGCGATTTTCGCAGGACTCGAGCAGATAGTAGAGTATGTGACCAATATGCATTTTACAAAGGAAGATGTGGATTATCTTCGTTCGCTTTCTATCTTTGATGAGGGATTCCTTCGGTATCTCGAGAATTTCAAGTTTAGAGGAAATGTGTATGCGTTTAGGGAGGGTACGATTATGTATCCTAATGAGCCAGTGATTACAGTTGTGGCTCCACTTATCGATGCTCAGCTCGTCGAGACTGAGATCCTCGCGCAGATTAATCATCAGTCACTTATCGCTACGAAGGCTCGCAGAATAGTTCGTGCTGCGAATGGTCGTCCGGTGTCTGATTTCGGTGCACGTCGTGCGCATAATAATGATGCTGCAATTTATGGGGCGAGAGCTTGCTATATCGGTGGTGTAAATGGTACTGCAACAGTTTCTGCTGGTCAGTATTTCGATATGCCGGTTTCTGGTACGATGGCTCATAGTTACATCATGTATTACAAGGATGAGTTAGAGGCTTTCCGCCAGTTTGCGAAGATTTATCCGCATAATTGTATCTTGCTGGTCGATACATATGATGTAATCGATTCAGGTATGGTGAATGCGATTAAAGTCTTCAAGGAGATGAAGGATGCTGGAATCGAGTCTAGAAACTATGGTGTGAGAATCGATTCTGGAGATCTCGCGTATCTTACAAAGAAGGCTCGTAAGATGCTTGATGAGGCAGGGCTTCCTGATGCGAAGATTATCGTATCAAATTCTCTGGATGAGTATACGATTGTTTCGCTTCTAGATCAGGGCGCGTGCATCAATGGTTTTGGTGTAGGCGAGCGAATGATTACATCGAAGTCTGAACCTGTATTTGGGGCGGTTTATAAGATGTGTGCTGTATTTGAAGGTGATGAGATTCAGCCTAGAATCAAAGTGTCAGATACAGTTGAGAAGATTACAAATCCTGGTCTTAAGGATGTATATCGTATTTATAATGAAGATGGACATGCAGTGGCAGATCTACTTGCTATCAAGGGAGAAGAACTCGATATGTCAAAACCACTTCGTGTAGTAGATCAGGCGAAAGCGTGGAAGAAGTACTACTTTGAGAATTGTAAGGCTGTGCCTCTTCAGAAATGTGTGGTAAAGGATGGTGTACGTCAGTTCGAGCCAGAAAGCTTAAGTGAGATTCGTGATTATGTTTCAAAACAGCTTGATTCAGAAATCTGGCAGGAAGAACAGCGTTTCGAGAATCCACATACACATTATCTTGATATGACACCAGCGTATTTTGATATGAAGTTGTCGCTTTTGGATGAGAGTGTGATGGGGGAATAAGGTGAGTTTTGGGCGCAGATTGGGTGTCTGATTATAGTATGGTGTGATGTAGGTCCGCAGTGAGGTGAAACTCGCTGCGGGCCTTTTTGTTTTCTTGTGGTCCAGAAGGGAGAAAAGCAAGTTCGCGGACCTACAGGGTCACATTACAGGAAGGGAAATGTAGGTCCGCGAGGTGAGATTCCGGAATGTTGGACCATAACTTGCTTCCACCGAGTAAGAGCTGTGGTCCAGAAGGACGAAAAGCAAGTCCGCGGACCTACAGGGTCACATTACAGGAAGGGAAATGTAGGTCCGCGAGGTGAGATTCCGGAATGTTGGACCATAACTTGCTTCCACCGAGAATAACCTATGGTCCCGAAAGAAGAAAAGCAAGTATATGGACCATGCCAGCGTATAATCTCAGAAACCATAAGCGTATTTGCGGGTTTCTAAGCGAATTTGGAAACCCTATTAGCAATTTGCACAAAAATGCTCCTCGAACATTGTAAAATTCGTCAGATTGAGGAAACCATCATTTCCGTGATATGATATAGGAAACCGAATGAAAGTGTTTTGGTTTCTTAAATAATGATGGTAATAAGCCGAGAAGAACTGCAATTCATGCGATGAGAAATGAGTTCACTTGGCACAAATTATAATAATGAAAGAGGAAGACTTATGAGCGGCTTTTTAAAACCTAAAAGCGGTAATCCAAAGAAAAGAATACTTGATGGAACAGTAGAAGTGTTCCGCAAGAAAGGCGCGAGTTTCACTATGAGTGATATCTCGAAGGAACTCGGTATGTCAAAGAAGACAATTTACACAGTTTTCGATGATAAAGAAAGCTTACTTCTAGAACTCGTAGACTATTTCTTTGACAGTGTAAAAGAAGATGAAGAGAAGATTTGGAATGACAATACATTAAGCACAAGAGAGAAGTTTGTAAAAATCCTCGGTGCTATGCCAGAAGCTTCGCTCGATATCGACTTTGCGACGCTCTACGAAATCAGAGACAAGTATCCTACAATTGATAAGAAAGTTCGTAAGAGACTCGAATCTGATTGGGAGAAGACACTCGAACTTCTCGAGAAAGGAAAGAAGGAAGGAGTCTTCAGAGATGTAAATCCTGTTATCTTCCAGATTACATTTGAATCAGCAATCGAGCGATTCATAAATGGGGCAGAACTAAAGAAGAACCATATCAAGTACGGACAGGCACTTGCAGAACTAGTTGACACACTTGTAGGAGGAATCTTGGCATGAGAGACAGAATGTATCTAAATAGAGATTGGGACTATTCAGATAGCTTCAAAGAAAGCTACATTTCTGATCCTATTATAGATGGAAGCAAAGTAACTATTCCTCATACAGTGGCCGTTACACCATTCGATTATTTCGATGAGGGCACCTACCAGAAAGTGAGTGCATATCAGAAGCATATCTTCGGAGATCCTTCATGGATGGGAAAAAGATTAATCCTTACATTTGAAGGCGCTGCACACAAAGCAGAAGTTTATCTGAATGGAGTGCTCATCGGTACACACGCAAGTGGATATACTCCTGAAGATGGAAGAAGATAACTTACTTACAGTGAGACTTGATTCTCGAGAAAGTATCAATCAGCCTCCGTTCGGTTATGTAATCGACTACATGACATACGGTGGAATTTATAGAGATGTTTACCTCGATGTAATGGAGAAGGAAGCTATAAAAGATACATTCTTCAAGCCAGAAATCAACCTTGAAGAACTGGGGAATCAAAAGAAGTGCGAAAGCCAGATGGTTTCAGGTTCACTCGATGTAGAAGTAACACTTTATGATGAAGTGAAGGAACTCGTTCGTTCAGGTGAGAAGAAGGTTGAGCTTGAAATCGACCTCGATGGAATGTCGGCTAGTCGAGTGGAACTTTCTAAAACTGATTTAAAGGAAGATAAGCATCTTGATGAATTTCTCTTTGGTTTAAAGAAAGAAGCATCTGTTCAGATTTCAATCAAGAATCTTTGTATTGAACCATGGAGCACTGAAGCACCTAATCTTTATAATGCGACTGCAAAGCTTCTCATAAACGAAGAAGTAGTAGATGAACATACTGAGACAATTGGTTTCAGACATGTAGAGTTTAAAACAGATGGCTTCTACCTGAATGGAAAGAAATTTAGAATTCGTGGACTTAATCGTCATCAGTCTTATCCTTATGTAGGATATGCGATGCCAGAAAGCATGCAGAGATATGATGCGAAGATTCTTAAAGAAGAACTAGGCGTAAATGCAGTTCGTACATCTCACTACCCACAGTCACAGTATTTCCTCGACGAATGCGACAGATTAGGACTTCTCGTGTTTACAGAGATTCCTGGTTGGCAGCATATCGGTGACAAGTCATGGCAGGATATCGCTGTAGGAAATGTAGTCGAGATGATTACACAATATAGAAATCATCCATCTATCATGATTTGGGGTGTTCGAATCAATGAATCAGAAGATAACGATGAATTCTATGCCAGAACAAATTCTGTAGCACACATCTTCGATGCAACTCGTCAAACTGGTGGGGTTAGATGTCGCACAGCTGACAAAAATACAAACATCCAGGAAGATGTGATGACATACAATGACTTCGTACATTCGGGTGACAATGAAGGATGTATGAAGAAAGATAAGGTTACAAACGATATGAAAAAGCCTTATCTCGTGACTGAGTACAATGGCCATATGTATCCTACGAAGGCTTTCGATTGGGAAGAGCATAGAAGAAACCACGTACTTCGACATGCAAATGTGTTGAATGCGATTGCTTCAGAAGACAATATCGCAGGTTCATTTGGATGGTGTATGTTCGACTATAACACTCATAAAGATTTCGGTAGTGGAGATAGAATCTGCTATCACGGTGTTATGGATATGTATAGAAATCCAAAGACTGCTTCATATGTGTATAAAGCACTTGATTCAGAAGATACAGTGTTAGAACTTACATCATCTATGGATATCGGTGAGCATCCTGCTTCAAATAGAGGTGATTGCTATATCATTACGAATGCTGATTCAGTACGTATGTACAAAAACGGTCGACTCTTAAAAGAGTACAAAGGCGAAGATAGCCAGTACAAAGCACTTTCACATGGACCTATCTTAATCGATGACTACATTGGAAATGATCTCGTAGAAATCGAAGGAATGGGAGAGAAACAGGCTGCTATTTGTAAGCATCTACTTAACAATTATTCGTTGAATAATGGAAAGATGACGAAGGCTATGGTTTGGGATGCAGTGAGACTTGTAGTGAAGTATCACATGAATCCGGCTGATGCAGTACCTCTTTATCAGAAGTACATAGGAAACTGGGGAGAAGAGTCTACAGAATATAGATTTGATGCTGTGAAAAATGGTGAAGTTGTAGCAAGTAAAACAGTTGCACCTATGACAGAAGCCAAGTTAGAGGTAACACTTTCACAGGATAAACTTGTTGAGAAGAACACATACGATGTGATGTCACTTAGAGTTAAGGTACTCGATGAGTTTGGAAATGTACTTCCATTCTATAATGAACCGCTTACTGTTTCAGTAGATGGTCCAGCAGAAATCATCGGACCTAAAGTGACAGCTATTCGAGGGGGAATGACAGGGGTATATCTGAAGAGTACAGGGGAAAGCGGAAGAGTTCGTGTAACACTTCAGACAGAACATACAGCACCAAAGGTGTTCATGGTAAATGCAGAGGTAGAATAAGAAAGGGAAGAAGATGTTTGATAGATCAAAAGTGATTTTTGGAAATGAGATTCCAAAACGCGTTCAGAAGAAAGCAGAGAAATCAAAGAAGAAATTCATCAAGAAATTCGGTGATGATTCAAACGCAGATTACAAGGTGATCGTTAGAAAGAATCCAGCAATCGGCGATTCTCTTGCAGTATCAGATATTAGAATTGAAGATGGTCCTTCACCAGAAGAATTTGATATGGAAAAAGGAATCATCGTTTCAAATATCAGAATGGGATTCGGACACTACAGAATCTCAATGGCTATGGCATCAGCTGCTAAGGCACTTGGTTACAAGCCATATTGGCTCGACCTT
>DAISYI010000016.1:25385-26142 GCA_036825385.1 Lachnospiraceae bacterium
CAACTTGTACAAAAGTTATTTCATATCAGAATGATCTCTATTCACTTGGATCAAGACTTTCAAAGAATAAGCTTTTTAACAAGTTTGTATGGGAACCAGTAAACTACGAAGGCTTCAGAGCACTTTCATACAACTCGGCAGATCAGAAGAATGCAGAGCTTATGGCTCCAATCTACAAGAATATTCCAAAGGATATTCCAGTAGTAGGAACACACGTATGGCCAGCTCAGGCAGCTGTTCATGCAGGAATGAAGTATGTAGTAAACGCTATTCCAGATAACTGGCCTATGGCACTTCACCTCTCAGAAGGTTCAGTACATACTATTCAGACTAGAAACGCATACCAGGGTTACAAAATTCTCAATGGTATGAACAAAGACAAAGTAAACAAGGCTATGCCAAATGATTCGCTTGTTTACACAGGTCACTATATTGACCACGAGCTTGTATCAAATATCGAAGAAGATTGCGCTAAGCGTCTTCAGAGAAAGAAGGATGGAAAGCCAATGCGCTTCCTCCTTACAATCGGTGGAGCAGGAGCTCAGAAGGAGATTTTCGCTAGTATCATTAAATACCTCCTTCCACTTATTCGCGAAAACAAAGCTACTCTTTATGTAAACGTAGGTGATTACAAGAATGTTTGGGATGATCTAATCAGAGAGATTCCTGAGATGACAGAACTTTCTACAGAACATTTTGAGGACTTTGACGCTGCATCGAAATTCGCAGAAGAAGCTCTGGATTCAGATGCAACTGG
>DAISYI010000017.1:0-2922 GCA_036825385.1 Lachnospiraceae bacterium
TGCCCCGCAAGATATTTAGAATGTATTGTTTGTCCTTTTTTAGAAAACACCTCGCCTTCTGGCGAAGCTCCATAGTCAAGTTTTAGTCTTATGATTGCTCCTCCATTAATAGAATCGACAGTCATATAACACTCTTTCCCTCTTGCTTTTGCCCAAACATCATCACACCATTTATATTCAGATGTCGGTGCACCTTTTATATAACGCAATCCCCAATCAATCTTACTAGATGCTTGATTCGATTTTGATAATCCAACAATCAAAAACGTAGCCATTATAACTAACGAAAGCTTTTTTTATTTTCATCATTTTCTATCCCTCCAGAACAATTTCTTAAATTCACCCTCTTTATTTTCCTCTAATTGCTAAATCATCAAAATACTCTCCTGTGACCATATCAACCACTAGATTAACATATGTACTTTCTTCAAAACTTTTTTTATCATCCACACTTTTTATTTTAAATAGATACACTGGTCTAAACTTCAGCTTTTTCCCGGCCGAATAAACAAACTCCTTACAAGTATCTTCTTTTAAGCACATATACACAGGTACAATTTCCCTTATATTAACCTTTTTAAAACCGCTCAATTTATTTGAGACAATATGGATTGCTGAATCTAACGAAACGACCTTTCTCACCTCTTTTGTATCTCTGATTTCGCAACCAGAAGTCTGAAAATAATGTTCAAGAACTATTTCTTTCTTCGTACTATAAATACTATTAATATATTCATATTTTGCAGGCGATATATGCCCTTTTATCTTCCTTACTGTATACGAATTCAATAGTTCCATTCCTTTATAACCATATGTCCCCTGTACAAGTACTTGATTATCTTTTTTTGCTACTGCAACATATTTAGGTATATATTCGAGATTCTTTGGCCTAAGTGATTTCTTATCGTCTTTTTTTGCTTGTTCAATTATTTCCTTTACAAAACTAACATTTCGATCTTTCTTATTATTCATGTAATAAAAATCAGCATTACTCTCATCAAACTCTGGTAATTCTTTATTATTATTTCGAATATAAGAAACTAAACCAGAATCCATAATACAAAGATATGACTCTCCCTGATGCGTCAATGCTTTCTCGCCAGCCATTTCTTCTTTCTTCATTTGAAGAGATTCTTCTAATGAAAATTCATCCATTACCTTTTTCTTATTATTCAAACAATCTTTTGGTACTCGCCCATTTATCATATATATTCCATTAATACTATCTAAACAAATCTCCTTTGGAAGACTCAAATTATCATATCTTATTCTAGATATATCTGTTCTTTTCAAACTTTTTAAATCGCAATACTTGATTTCAAAATCAGATACTTGTTTATTCTGATTATAATTATTTTTATTTTCCAACACCTGCATAGGTGCCTTTTTACAGGATGTTAAACTCAACGCAAAAAAGCTTAACAATAATAGGCTCTTTAAAGATTTCATAAATCCCCCTTTATAATAATCAAGAAAAGGTACGTGTTTTTTCCTATCTAACTAATCTTCCTTTTGGATAATTAGTATTATTGCCATACTTAACATAATGTACATGACCACTCAACAATACACCCCGTGGAGTATTTGCAAACATTGTTTGTCCTTTTCTAGAGAAAGTTTCTCCATTTGCAGATCCACCAAAGTCAATTTTCATCCAAACAGAGGCTCCTCCTGATATCGAATCCACTGTCATATAATTTGCTTTGCCTCTCGCCTCTGCCCATACCTCATCGCTATCCTTGTACTCAGAAGTCGGAGCGCCCTTTACATATCTCAAGTCCCAATTAGTCTTACTAGATGCCTGACTTTTATCCGCTAGTCCAATGCCCATAAACAAAAGCATCAAAACTAGCGAAAAAGCTTTTACCTTTTTCATCTTTCCACCCTTTCTAGTACCTTTCCTTGATTAAATCTTTGTTCAAAGTAATAAATTATTTATTCGTATGATAAACATATAACTTTCATTCGTCCATAAAGAAAACCTGCAAATTTATTAAATTTCCCCCAAGATATTTTTTTACAAAAAAAGGCACTAAGCATCGCTTAGCGCCTTCATAATTCTATTATTCTTTATCTTTTCCAAAAACTATTTCAAACATCCTGTCACAGGAATTATTATATGAATTATTGATCACCTCTACCAGATGCTCAATAAACAGATTTTTCCTGTTAACTCTTTGTAAGGATTTATAATAACAGGTCAAAACCGTAGAAACCGCATCAAAATCATACATAAACACATCGTATTCTTTTGAATTTACAAATTCAATCAAATCATCATATCTCTTCTTCTTGTATAAAGTAAGCACATATAGCATAACAGCTCTAGGAAAAGCTGATGCAGCAAAGGAGATATTAAAGTGTCTCCGTTTATAATACTTAAGAACCTGTTCAAATAGTTTGAGAGCCTCATCATCTCGTGAAAGTTTTAGGTATACATATCCTATATCTGTAAGTATCATAATCTCTGTCCATGACAATGCATATTCACATATATTCTCTGCCGTTATATTAGGACACGTTTTTTTGATTGCCATCCATAAACTAGACAACCTAATTTCATCATCCTCTGTAAAATCCGCCTGAAACATCATTCGAATCTGATTATATAATACTTTTTCAAGACCCTCTTTAGTATTTGAAATAATATAATCTAGCCGTTCATCAGGATACTTAATCTCCTTAAAATCCATTTCTCGTAACGCATTATATATAACCTCTTTTTTATTACCCCAGAACACAAATGCATCTGTTGACGCTCCTGCTCTTTCAAAGAAACACTGTAACGGCAATAATGTAATCTTATTTCTTCCATTCTGGTAATTCTTCAACTTACCTTCATCGCATAAACCATAAGAAATCTGTTCATTAGTTATATCAGATGTTTGACATACATATTTCAGTATATCTGTCATCTTCTTT
>DAISYI010000017.1:2932-3550 GCA_036825385.1 Lachnospiraceae bacterium
GGAAGTTTTTTTATTTCATCTTCACTTGGTTTTCTGTTCCATCCAAAGACATCATATATATCACGAATTCCCCATAAGAATTCTTCAGAACGATATACTTTACGATAAACATAAAGCATAAAGTAACCATTCGACGATTCGCGTGCATACTTCTGGCATAACTTAGCAAACTTAACTGACATCTCTTCATCACCTGCTTCATCATATGCAAATGTCAAAGATGCATATGCCACCATCTTAAGATATTTCTTTTCATTTTCAGTTAACTGCGACGACTCTATGCAGTCTAAGTAATAACTAACCTTACCTCCCTTTATAACTGACAAAGCATTGTAATCATCACTTATATAAACCTCATACTCTAGCACCGATGTAAAATCTCTAATATCTCTTTGTCCTAAACCTAAAAGTTCAATACTTTTCTTTATATATAATTCACCAGTATCATCCGCACCGCAAAACACCCTGTAGTAAATCCCAACCAAAAATAGGTATTCTGCCTTCAGTTTATTATTATAATCTCTATACTCCACACCTTCTGCAAATTTAGTTAGCGCGCCATATGAATCTCCTACGGATATCAATCTACGAATCTGACTAAGACAGTCTGTAATCAAA
>DAISYI010000017.1:3560-7796 GCA_036825385.1 Lachnospiraceae bacterium
AATACTGATCATACGAATTGAACACAGGAAATATCTTTTCTTTTCTCCCTACTTTTTTACACAACCCCTCAAACGTTCTTGTTTTAATGGTATTCTTCCCTGTTTCGATATTACTCAATGTAACAGACGAACAAATACCATTCGAAAATTCTTCCTGTGTAATGCCATCATTTCCACGTGAATTCTTCAGTAAACCAACTGTGTCTCTAACGCTCATGTCTTTCCCCTTTTTTATCTAGCCGTACTTTTTTGTATCAATCCCACCCTCAGAGCTTTTTCTCGCTCTTTGGGAGGGTAAATCAGCGGCTTTTTCCGGAAAAAGCAATTCCACTTACCCTCCCTCATAGAATTATACTCTTCTTAGGGTGGGAAATCACATGAAAAAGCTTGAGAAATCAACAAAAATAACCCACCTCAAAGCCTCTAAAAAAGCCTTAGGGTGGGTTACCGCTCAATAATCAAATCGAATTCATTCGCCTCTACGCGATATTGATAAAACTTATAAACAGAGTTTTTCTTTCTAAATCATATAGCCTCTTATCAGCTGGCAGAGATCATCATATCCTTTGATAAATCCGGAAATTGTGTCTCTGAATCCGCCATATGAAGTGAACTCTTCTGGCTTCATTCCATCTACGTCGAATGACTTGTGGAATTCATCTACTGTGAGAAGTTCATCCATATATTCCTGAGGAATTGGATCTGCCATTCTATCTTCTACAGGAAGATTAGAATTATTGAGGCGAATCTGCCACTTGTAGTTAATAGTCTGAGCGAGGTCTCCTCCTACGAGTTCCTGCCAATGATGTGTGTTTCTATTTGCGGCTGAAAGGAGGCGAGTTCTGAAACCTCTTTCATTGTAAATCTTGTAAGCGTTCTTGATTACAGCTACACCAGCCCATTCAAGTGCTTCTGCTGAAATAACCTTGTTCTCTGCAGCAAGATATTTCTTAAGCCAGTCATCTGTACGTCCGATCATGATTGTACAGATAGGAGCCATATCTTCTGTAGGAAGTCCTTCTGCCTCACGACGCTTAAGTCCTCTCTCTACAGCTTCTGCTACAGCTACAGCCTGAGCTACTGTGAATGAAACTGTAGCATTGATGCTAACTCCCTGATATGTTGCCTCTTCGATAGCCTGGATTCCAGCCCCTGATGCTGGAATCTTTACCTGCATATTTGGTGCAAGCTTAGAAATCTCTACAGCCTGTTCAGCCATCTTCTTTACATTGCGATAGTTCTTCGCATTTACCTGAAGTGAAAGACGGCCTTTCTTTCCCTTGAACTCTTCAAACTTTGGAAGAAGTTTCTTTGAGCGAAGGGCCGCGATTTCGTACATTAAAGCCCATGCTATATCTTCTTCTGAAGCTTCAGGCATTTCCTTTACCATCTCTTTAATTCTGCCTTCCCAGATAGAAAGCTCGTTTTTAATAACAGCTCCTACGATATTTGGATTTGATGTAGCTCCTACGATACCACGCTCCAAACCATAGTTAAGTTCCTCTTCTCCACAAGAATCCATCCAGATATCTGTCTGTGGGAATCTCTCTACTGTCTCGTGAAGTACTCCTTTATATGCCATTTTTTACCCCTCTCAAATTCTATAATAACCGCTAAATTAAACCGTTTCATAACTGGTAAAACAAAACAACTCTATTACTCCGTAGCTGTCGAATCCCAGGCAGCTCTAAACTTATTCAAGCCAAATGTCGTAAATGGATGCTCGAAAGAATCCTCATAAACTGCAAGCCCCGCAGTTACGATATCTGCACCAGCCTCTGCGAAATCTGCTATCTGCTTACCATTTCTAACAGCAGCTACGATTATTTCTGTCTCATAGCCAAATTCACGATAAATATTTACAATCTGATCGATGTAAACTGAATCATCACCAGCGCTCTCTTTCCAGCCGACGAAAGGAGAAACAAACTTAGCGCCGATTCTGGCTGGCTGAATAGCCTGTGAAGGTGAGAATACGAGTGTTACATTTGTTCTAATCCCTTCTTCCTCAAGTCTCTTTGCAGCGATAAGCCCCTCTTTCATGCAAGGAATCTTGATAACATAATTAGGACTGTAAGAGGCAACCTCACGAGCCGCCTTTACGATATCATCCGCATTATCAAGATGTGGATTGATTTCAAAAGAAACAGGAAAAGTATCCTTTCCTTCAAGTCCTTCTGACTTAATCCATTCTGCGATTTCCTTTACACATGTCATGAAAGGCTTTCCGCTCTTCTTGATATGGTTAGGATTTGTAGTTACTCCATCAATTCCATAATTCTCGTAAGCATACTTGATTTCATCGAGCTTAGCACTGTCCAAAAAATACTTCATTGTAAACCTCCTGACCTGTTGATACCAAAATCAACAAACCTATAAAACATCATTTCTCCTAAGAAACCTACTTGAAATTCTCATTCTCGAGTTCTGCCACTCTTACCTTTGCCTTCTTCAGATTCTCAGCTCTCCAATCTTCGAGGTTCTGAGTAAATTCTGTATTAAGGAAGGTATCTGCTATAGAAATTCCTACTTCTGGAGCTGAAATCCAACCACCAAGCGTAAGAATATTTGCATCATTTATTGCACGAGCTTTTTCTGCTGCAAATGTGTTCTCGCATACTGCTGCCGAAACACCCTTAAACTTATTTGCAACAATTGACATTCCCATTCCTGTTCCGCAGATGAGTATGCCCTTCTCGAATTCGCCTGAAGAGACGCGTGGTGCAACCTTGCGAGCTACTGCGTCATACATCATCGCATTTTCTGGGTCTATAGTTCCATCATCTACGACCTCCTTCAGTCCAAATCCTGATTTGTCCGATCCTATGATTACTTTCTTTGCCATTTCGCACCCCCTACTTCTTTGCGATTGCTTTCTTTGCTGCTGCCACGATGTCTACTGCTGCCATATGGTATTTCTCCATCAAAAACTGTGTCGAACCAACTTCACCGAAATGATCCTGAACACCGATTCTTACTACAGGAACTGGATATTCCTCTGAAAGGAATTCTGTAACCGCTGAACCGAGTCCGCCAATAACAGAATGATTCTCACATGTTACTACACAGCCTGTCTTCTTCGCACTCTTAAGCACAAGCTCTGTATCGAGCGGCTTAATCGTATGAATATTGATTACTTCAGCGCTGATACCATCCTTCTTAAGTTCCTCTGCTGCCTTAATTGCCTCACCAACCTCGATACCAGAAGCAAGAAGTGTAACATCATTTCCTTCCGAAATCAGATGTCCCTTACCAAGTGTAAATTTCTCTCCTTCTGAAAAAACTTCAGTCGCTGCCCTTCTAAGAAGTCTGATATATACTGGTCCATCATGCTCTATAATCTGCGGGAACACTGCTTTAAGCTGTGCTGAATCTACAGGTTCATAGATAACCATATCTGGAATGTTTCTCATAATTGAGACATCTTCCATACTCATATGAGTTCCACCGTTAAGCTCTGCTGTGATAGAAGGGTCAGAACCCATGATTTTTACATTAAGTCCAGCATATGAAACAGATAGTGTCACCTGATCGCAGGCCCTACGTGTTGTAAATGCTGTGAAGGAGTGAGTAAACGGGATTTTTCCCATAGCTGACATTCCAGCCGCTACTCCAATCATATTTGCTTCCTGAATTCCGCAATCGATTGTCCTTTCAGGATAAGCATCCTTGAATCTGCCTGTTCCACCGGCTTTCATCAGATCAGCCTCTAGAATTACGATTCTGTCGTCGTCCTTTGCTGCATCAATGAGGCAATCTACATAGGTCTCACGAAGCCATCTTTCTTCCAGTTTCATTAGATTTCCTCCTTGTCTAGCATGTCGACCGCTTTCTTCCACATTTCTTCTGTAATATTCATGTTATGACATCCAAGCTGATTCTCTGCGAAATAGATGCCCTTTCCTTTAATTGTATTTAGGATAATCATGTGAGGTTTACCCTTCACCTTCCGTGCATTGTCTACCGCATGAAGAATAGCTCCCACATCATGACCATCGATTGAAACCACATCCCATCCGAAGGATTTCCATCTATCCTCGATAGGCTCGAGACCATTTACTTCATCGATATATCCGTCAATCTGCATCTTGTTATAATCAGTAAATGCGATTACATTGTCGAGTTTCTGCGCAGATGCGAACATCGCTGCCTCCCAAACCTGTCCCTCCTGGATCTCACCATCACCAAGAAGTGTGTACACACGATAGCTCTTGTTTGAAAGCTTTGCGGAAAGGG
>DAISYI010000017.1:7806-12567 GCA_036825385.1 Lachnospiraceae bacterium
GTAGATAAACAAGTCCTTCTTGTCCATCTTTGCTGCCTTTGCCATTCCCATCGCACAGGAAAAACCCTGGCCTAAAGACCCTGTAGTCATATCGATACCTGGTGTCCTCTTCATATCGCAATGGCTTGGTAGATTTGTATTAGGACGATTCAAAGTATCAAGCTGCGAAATCGGCATATACCCTTTCATCGCAAGTGTCGCATAGAGTGCAGGTCCTGCATGTCCTTTTGAAAGCACGAGTCTGTCTCTGTCTTCCATCTTTGGATTAGAAGGATCCACATTCATGAGATTAAAGTAAAGCGCTGCGAGACACTCTGCCAAATCCACAGAACCACCGATGTGGCCTACACCGAGTTCACCAATCTCTTTAACTGTAAGTTTACGAATTTCTTTAGCCTTCTCATTGAGATCGGCCACTACTTTTTCATTGTAAGACATCCTATCTCCCTTCTATCTCATTGATTCATACATCTCGCGAAGCATTTCATCTGTAATCTCAACAGGATTGTTATAAAGATTAGGATGACGACTTACCTTTACGAGTTCTTCAAGTGTTGCATCTGAAATCTTATATTTCTTTAAATCTGTAAGGAGACCTAAATCCTTCTTAAGTTTTAGGATAGCATCAGCCATCTCATTCATATCGGAAAAACCTAGCTCTCTCGCATAGGTATTGATTCTTTCACCAGTTTCACCCGGAGCTTTCGCATTTATTCTTGCGAAGTAATCGAGTGTAAGACCACAAGCTTCTCCATGAGGAATATGAAGAAGATTTGTAAGTGGGAATGAGCAAGCATGTGATGATGTAGTCTTAGGAAGAGTGAATGCCATTCCAGCGATTACTGATGCTTCTGCCATCTTCTCTCTTGCTTCTTTATCTTCCGGTTTCTTATACGCTCTCTTCAGATACTTGAATACAAGTCTGGATGCGTGAAGTGAAAGTGCGTCACAGATTGGCTGATGATTAACACTCCAGAAGCCTTCTACCGCATGACAGAGAACATCGATTCCACATGAAGCTGTGATATGAGGTGGCATCGTATATGTAAGTTCAGGATCGATAAGAGCCACAGCTGGGAAGAAATTGTCACAGTTGATTGGTCCCTTTTTCCCAAGTGCCTTATTTGAAAGAACTGATACACAAGTTACTTCACTTCCTGTTCCTGCAGTTGTCGGAATAGCGATAAGTGGAAGATGCTCTTCCGGAAGAGTTTCTCCTGTTCCGTGATATTTCTCGATTGAATCTTCTGTGAAGCAAATTGTTCCTGCTGACTTCGCACAGTCGAGAGCTGAACCACCACCGAGAGCTACAATGAAGTCGATGTCATTCTCACGAATCACCTTTGCGCAGGCATCTACTTCTACTGTTTCAGGATTCGGAGATACATCTCCATAAACTTCTACAAGAGCTCCTTCTGACTGCTTTACAATCTTATCTGCGAGTCCACTTTTAAGGAAAAATGGATCACTTACGAGGATTCCTCTCTTTACGCCGAGCTTTTCAGCTTCGTCCTTAATGTTCTTTACTACGCCTTCCCCAAATCGGATTTTTACCGGCTGATTATATTCCCAGTTCATCTTTTTCCCCCTTAATATTCTCTTACCTCGAGTCCTAACATATGTCCTAAAATACTGAGTTCTTCATATACATCTCCGTAAACTACTACGAAGTGTGGTTCCCAAGCATCCTGTACGCTGCTGTAAACAAGTTCCTCTGCATTTGTCTCTGTACGAACTACTACAGATGTACCGAAGAACTGCTTAGGTTTATCAAGTGCTTCTCCACGAGATAGGAAGAATTCGAATTCACCTTCTGGATTCTTTCCTACTCTGAAGATTGTGACTTCTTTCTCTGGTTTGCATCCGAATTCCATCGTAGGCCCAATGTGACGGTTGCAGTGTTCTCCTACACATGCTCCTGTATCTTCTCTTGCAAGTGAGCAGGCTGCTGTTCCACAGTGCCAGAAAGTAACTGTATTCTCTTCCTCGTTCATCGATACTGGATCACCGAAGAAGACTGGCTTTTTCGTAAGATACATTCCCATGTACATAGAAAGTGCACCGTAGCAATCTGCTTCACAGGAAGCTGCAACTCCCATATCATTAAGCATTGCGAGAACTGCACAAACTGGAGTTCCAAATGCTGTGAAGAAATCTGGCCAGCAGCGTGATGAAATCATCTTGATTCCATTCTCTTCCACATAATCTTTGTACGACTTATAAAGTCTTGCGAAATCTTTTACGTTATTCTCTGGTGTATTCTCGAGACCTACCATACTCTTATTCGCTTCTTCTAAATAGCTTTCGCAGTCACTGTCTGAATATGACTTCGCTCTATCTATTAGTTCTCTTGCTTCGATAGATTCAAGAACTACACCGAAGTTCTTCTGCATTTCTGTATCGAGTGCGCGCCCGAATCCAAAGCCCTGTGGAGTATGTCCGATTGCTGTGAATCTCGCTCCTATAAGTTCTTTCTTAAGTCTTGCAGCATTTACTGTAGCCTTTATCTTTCTCTGAACTTTCTCTTCTGTCGCTCCACCGAAGATATATTCGAAATTCTTCACTCCGAGGTTCGCCATCGCATTCGCTGCTGAGTAAGCGCCTGTAAGAGAGTTAAGTCTAAGTCTTCCGCCGTCGATCACTGGTTCCCTAAGAGTCCAAAGAAGAATTGGAACATCGTTGAATCGAAGAACAACTTCGCTAGTATAAGCCGAATTAGCAAATGTTATGTTCTGAAGAACGATTAGATCCGGATTAATTGTATTTAAGTACGCTTTTAAGTCATCTATAGATAAAAGCATCTTAACTGGAACTACTACATCTTCTGTAATATCCTTCAAAAGATCTATTGATTTATTAAATTCTGCCTCTGCACTTTCCAAATGGAATGTAGGAACTCCAATCGGAATGTACGCCACCTGAAAATCACTCATTTTCTTCCAAATCCTTTCGTAATATCCCTAAACAAATCTTTATGTTCTCCGTTCTTCCTGTAGAAAACAGGTATGAATCCGTATTCTGCTTTCACGACTCTCTTTCCCGGTTCTACTTCTTCTCCTGTCCAGATATCTATCCATTCATCATCTGGAAGATAAATCTCAGTTTCTAAAACATCCGCTTCGAGAACCGGACACACCAGAAGGTCTCGTCCCAAAAGATATTCAGTTGAAATATCTCTGGCTTTTTCATCGCTCTCATAGTAGAAGAGAAGCGGTCTCTGTACTGGAAGAGCTTCCCTGTGGTTCTTCTCAACCAGTTCTCTAATATATGGAATAAGCATTCTATGAATCTCAGTCATTCGCGAAAAAACTTCCATCGTTACCTTATCATCGTAGTACTGGAAATTCTTCTTCGGCCTGTTGCCTTCGTGAGTTCTCATTACTGGTGTGAAGGCCGCCATCTCAACCCATCTCTTAAAGAGATCTGCTGTGCGAATGTTATCATAAATCGATGTGTAACCGCCGATATCACTATGTGCGATTCCATATGCACTCATCGCAAGCGAAAGTGTTGCATTAATCGCTGATGGAAGTCCATCGTGTTTTGTGAAATCTACTCCCTGATCACCGTTCCATGCAAGTGTAGAGTACATCTGGCTCTTCGCTCCACCTGATCTCATGAAGTAAACTATCTTTCCTAAGTTTCCTGTTTCCTTTACTGCTTCGTAATTACATCTAGCCCAAAGAACAGGGAACTGATTATGAACACTCTTCGCATCTTCACCGCTGTAGAAGACTGCATCTGACGGAATGTATTCTCCGAAATCAGCCATCCATCCTGTCATTCCGAGAGCAATCATGTTCTTCTTTATGATTTCCTTGTACCAGTCGAAGGCTTCCTGATTTGTGAGATCTACAGTTCCCATGTAGAAATCACCACAGTCGATTAGGTAGCTTTTTCCTGAAGCATCCTTCATGAGATAGCCTTTAGAATCTGCTTCTCTGAAGAGATCACCCTCGCTATTTAGGTATGGGTTTATGTAACCCATGAAATTTACGCCATCTTTCTTTATTTCTTCGATGAATTCTGGAAGACCTGGGTAAAGCTTGTCGCTCCATTTCCAGTCCCAGAATACTCTGTAGCCGAAACCTGTTTCGATGTTTCCCGACCAGTCCTGAACGAAGACTGCGTTTACTTTGATGCCGTTCTCTTTTGTTCTATTGAGTAGTTCTCTAACTCTTTCAGTTCCACCTTGAAGTCCGATGATTGCGCCATCTTCTATCCAAAGTGGAAGCTCTTCCTGGTAGCCTAAGATATCTGCAAGAGATTTAATCAAATCCTCGTAACGCTCGCCTTCTTTCAAGGTGATATGTCCTGGATTTTTCCAGAAATATAATTCATGAAAGGCTTTATGTGAAAAATCAAAATCGCTATACTCGTTCGAATCCGAATAAAGCATGTATCTATTTGATGAGATATATGATTTCTGAGGGAAATAAGTCATGTGGTACTCACCACCCGAGCCCGAATCTCTGTCTGAATAGAATTTAATCAGGCTGTCTTTGCTACGACCATTCCCTGGTTCTCTAGTCCATAGTGGGTAATTTCTTCCACGAAGATTGAAATAGGAGAACTGCTCACCGCATCCGTATACTCTCTCGTCTGCTTCCGCATTTAAGCGAATCCAGAAACGATTGTATCTAGGATCAATAGAACGTATTTCAAAATCAGCGCTGTCTTCTTCTACATTCACAACAAGCGTAACTAGATTTGTGTAATGAAGTACAAACTGATTTCCATCCTGTCTGCGCAAAGAAAATA
>DAISYI010000017.1:12577-18875 GCA_036825385.1 Lachnospiraceae bacterium
TCCAGTGGAATTCTAGACTCTACATAGTCATCGATGTCGAAGTTTCCAGCATACATCTGTATATTCTCTTCGCCTTCGCCTACGTAGATAAAATGATGATTGCTATCCTCCTGAATGAGGACTTTTGAGTTAGATAAAAGCCTAAACCCCTGGCCATTATCAATGACTTCCCCCTTCATTTTCTTCGCCTTTCTTTAATTTAACCTTTTAATTATATTATAGATATTCAGAGGGCAGAGTCAATAGATTTTAGAAAAAATCACAAGAATTATTGTAGATTTATGTTCATTATGTTAAACTTCTTAAATATAAGGAGGTCTTGAAAATGGCTGAACGAAACGGTATTAACATGCTCGATGTAAAGCAAAGAAACAGAAGTGCCATCCTCGAGCTCATTTATAAGAATAATGCTCTCCCAAGAAAGGAAATAGCAACCGCTCTTGGGCTTACTCCTGCTGCAATCACTTTGATTACAACAGATATGATTAACGAAGGTTTGCTATACGAATCTTCCATCAAACAGGTACAGAGGCGCGGACGTCGTGAAGTGCTTTTAAAGATAAAGAGTTCTAATTATCTCTCTATCGGAATCAATATCACAAAACACCATTTTGAGTTAACTCTCATGGACCTCACTCAGAAGCTTCTCTATAGAAGTCGTTATCACCTTCCAGAAGCCACATCTGAACACAATGTAATCAATCGAATCCTTCAGTCAGTTAAAGACGAGATTCTCATGTCTGATATGATTGGAAGAAAGAAGATTATAGGTGTAGGTGTCAGCATTCTCGGAATCGTAGACAGCGAGAATGGAATTAGCGTGAATTCCTACGGAATTCTTCCTAACAATTTCGCATTGGGAGAATATGTTTCAAACAGTCTTTCTCTTCCATGCTTGGTAGTAAACAATATCTGCGCATGTGCAAACGGAGAGTTTTTCCTCTCTAAGTTTGCGGCAAAAGGAGATGTATTGTTTATCAAGTATGGACCAGGAGTAGGCGCAGCTACTTTCGATATTCATCAGGCTTTTGATCCATATTCTTATGAGCCTGTAGAAATCGGTCATATGATTATGGAACCATACGGAAGACCTTGTGTATGCGGTAATCGCGGATGTTTAGAAACAATCGTAAGCTACGACTCTATCGCTCAGAGTGTAATAGATTTGAATTTCAAGATTGAGAACGGTTCTATCAAGCGAAGCGAATCTATTCGCGAGAAAATTTCACGAGAGTACACTAATTCAGAGATTACTGAGATCCTATCTCTTTACAACGATGGAGAACGCGGAATCGAAACAGAACTCAACCGAGTAGTTTACTATCTTGCTCTCGCCATCAAAAATACTCTCACAATTATGAAACCTGAGGATGTAATCCTCTACGGTCCGATTTTTGAGAACGAGAAATTCCGAGATGCACTCTATGATGAATTAAAAGTTTTAAATATTGACAATCAGGTTCATCTCTCAGCAAACACAAAAGAACTCGAAGCCATCGGTCCCGCAACTACAATGATTTCAAACTTCCTGTCTACAGGAGGAAATATCTAAATAAGCATAATTTAAAGAGCCCCATCAGGGGCTCTTCTTTAATATCCATTCAAAAGGTCACCGTTTTTAATTTTCTCAGCATCAGCTAACAGAAGCCCTAAGCCCCCGAGGAGCACAATCGCCATTCCGATTATCCCCTCCACTGTAAACTTCTCACCGAAGATTACAAACGAAATAACCGATGCCACAATCGGCATTAATAAAAGTGAAGTCTTTACTATCCACACCGGGAAGTGTCTTAAATCATAATAGTAAACAATATAAATACCTGTCTGTCCTAGTCCAGCTAATAGTGCCGCTATAAACAAGCTTCTATCAGAAGCGAGTCTTCCTAGTTCCGGCAACTTCCCCATCACAGCCGCTGTAATCGTAAAAAGCACCATCGTCACGAAATTGTTGTAGAACGCTACATTATCATCTGATTGAGGGTTAGTTTTATCAAGCTGAACACTCTTTATAACAAACGCATTTATCGATACAAATAAAGCTGAAAGAAGGAAGAATATAGACCCCTTATCCAAGCTAAAATGCTTGAAATCAACATTCATAACCATGAACACGCCGACAAGCATTACTAACACACACGCCCACTCTTTTAGTCTCAGTCGCTCTTTATATATAATTGCTGTAATCAAGTTAACGAAGAGGATGTCACACTTCAGAAGTGCTGTTCCAGAACCAACTGATGAAAGTGAGAGTCCTATAAACGCCGTCAAATCGAGAAGAAAACCAAGCACACCTATCATAAGCATCTTCGGCCACACGCCTTTTACCTTAAATAGACTCTTTAATTCTCCTCTTTTTCCCATAATAAGAAGAAGCAATATCATGGTTACAAATCGTATAAAAATGCCCGTCGTAAAAACCGACATTCCCTTTACCGCCTGCTGACTCGCTACGTAGTAGCTCCCCCAAATTAAAGCAATTCCTATAAGCGGTATTATCTTCTTGGGTCTCATTCTTTCCGTCATCCTTTCCCTAACTTAACCCTTTACAGCACCTGCTGTAAGTCCAGAGATTATCTTCTCCTGGAATGCCATGTATACGATGATACTTGGGATAATCGCAATTACGATAGCCGCATACATCGATACATAATCTGTTGTAAACTGATTTGTAAAATATCTGATACCAATCTGAATAGTCTTCGTCTCTGGTGAATATGTAAGCAAGTTCGCATAAACGAATTCATTCCAGCATGTCAGGAAGCAGAATGTAGCAGCTGTTACTGTACCAGTCTGTGTAAGTGGAAGGAATATCTTGAAAAATCTTCCATAGAAACCACATCCATCCACACACGCCGCCTCTTCTATCTCACCTGGGAAGCTATCCATGAAACCACGAATGATAACCGTTGATATCGGCAAGTTAATTGCTGAATACAAGATTACAAGCGCTCCGAGATGATCGATAAGCCCAATTCTCTGGAATGTAGTGAAGTAAGGTACCATCATTGCATTTAGTGGAACCATGATTCCAGAAGCGAACATTGCGTAGATTATCTCTCTTCCATGGAACTTAAATCTTGCAAGTGCATATGCAGCCATCGATGCAACGAAGATGTTTATAATTGTTGCGGAAAAAGCTACAATAAGTGAATTTATTACCATTCGACCAAGCCCAGCTGCATTCCACGCATTCACAAAGTTAACAAACTGAGGAACCTTCGGAATTGAGAATGGACTTGCCATATACTCTTCATTTGTCTTTAAGGCTGTTACACACAGCCAGATAAGTGGAAACAATGTATAGAGAGCGAAGAAGATGATCAGAAACCACTTCACGATTCTCCAGCCAAGTGCTCCATCCTTTACTCTATTTTTGTTCATACCTACACCTCCTAGTCTCTCTGGATTCTAGCAAAGATTGAACGGATCGTTACGATTACAAGTACACCTAACATAATGAGTACAACTGAAGCTGCATTTGCCATTCCATAGTGGTTTGTCTTCATCTGGTTGTACAGGTAAAGAACGATAACTGATGTCTTGTTTCCAGGTCCACCATTTGTAAGTAAGTAGATATTTTCAAAAGTTCTAAGACCGAATACGGCTGCGAGAAGTACGCAAGTCTGAACTGATGACTTAACCAGCGGAATAGTTATATAGAAATCCGCCTGAATTGAAGTTGCACCATCGATCTTAGCAGCCTCATAATAATCCTCTGGAATACTCGAGATACCCGCCATGATAATTGTCATGTAGTATCCGATGTAGAAAAGTCCATATATAAGTACTGCTTTAAATGCAGTATTTGAATCTCCAAGCCAGTTTCTGCAAGCTCCGTCGAATCCGAGAAGCTTCAGGAAACCATTTAGAAGACCATATGAGCTATTGTAAACTGCTCTCCACATGGCTGCGAGTGCTACACCCGAAATAACCTGTGGAAGGAAATAAATAGCACGGAACGCTTTCCAGCCCTTTGGTCTCTTAGAAAGAATAACCGCCATAATAAGGGCCAATGTAACCTGAACAGTTACAGCGCATACCGCCCAAATCAAGTTGTTTCGAAGACTTCTTAAAAAGTCAGGATCTGTGAACAACGCCTTATAGTTTGCAAGGCCATTGAACACTGGTGGTGTGATACCATTCCACTCTGTAAAACTCCTAATAAATACATAAATAATAGGAAAAATAAAGAACGTTCCAAAGAGAACCAGAGCCGGTAACAGGAATATGAAAATGCCAATCTTGGCTTCTTTGTTTACTCTCATCTTAAGACTTCCTTCTTTAATAAAAAAACCGGTTGCAACCTTATCCCGGTTGCAACCGGCATTATTTACAGTCACATACTAAAGCTTATTTCTTATTATCCTTCTGAAGCTGTGATACAAAATCCTTTGTAGAAAGGTCTCCTGAAAGGAGCTTCTCAAGGTATGGTGAGAAGTTTGCAGCTGCATCTGTTGAAACAGCACTCTCAAATGAAGGTGTGATAACCTTAGCCTTGTCACGAAGCTTAACGATTTCGTTAACATACTTGTCATCAACCACATTCATCTTAGGAACGAATACTGAACCTGAGCTGTTAGAAAGCTCTGTAAGTCTGTCAGCATCTGTGATGTAGCTCATGAAAGCTTTAACACCTTCCTGCTTAGCCTTGTCCTTTACAGCACCTGAAAGAACGTAAGCCTGTGTGTACTGGATAATTGTATTTCCAGGACCAGCTGAGAATTTAATGTTGTCATAAACACCCTTAGCTGCGTTCTGCTTCATGTTTCCAAGAATCCATGTACCATTTGTGTAAACAGCTGTCTCATTGTTGAAGAAATGTCCGTTTACAACCTGAGCATCTGCACCGAGTGCATCGCTTGGAGCATAGCTGTAAAGTTTCTTAAGCCACTCTGTAGCTTCTTCATACTTCTTTGTATCCCACTTGCCTGTGATAGCGCTTGATCCGCCCTTGCTTCCAAGTGCGTATGAATACCAAAGCATTGCTGTCCAAGCATTGTTCTTTGTCATGAATGAGCAAGGTGTCTTTACTCCTGATTTCTTAAGAGCTTCGAGAGTCTCTACGAACTCATCCTCTGTCTTAGGGAGATCCTTAATACCTGCTTTTTCAAGAAGTGTGCCATTCCAGATTACTGGGATGATAGCTGCTTCCCATGGAAGTGCATATGACTTTCCATCTACCTGAGCGCCCTTGATAACTGAGTCATCATACTTAGCTTTCATGTCGTCAGATTTAAGGTAATCTGTAAGATCTAGAACCTTACCTGACTGTGAGTAAAGTTCAACGTCTGCCTGAGTCTTTACAGAGAAGAGATCTGGAGCGTCTCCACTTGTAATCTGAGTACGAATATAATCTGCATAAAGATCATAATCTGTGTACTCTACAATCTTCACTTCATACTTTCCATCGTATTTCTTGTTGAAACCGTCAACCATCTTCTTGAAGCCAGCAGCTTTACTGTCCTGACCTACCCAAATACATGGAAATTCAAGCGTTACCTTTCCGCCCTTCTTTGTGTCATCCTTCTTTGCTGTTCCACAACCAGCCAAGGCTGTAGTCATCATTGCAAGTCCAAGGACTCCTGATACGAGTTTCTTTCCTTTCATTTAGTTAACCCCCTTGTCTATTTACTTTAGACATTTAATTTATGAGTTGCATTAGGGAATCCTAATAAAGAGAAATTAGTTAGAAAAAGTGTCGGTTTTCCACTTTTTTTAATAATTCGCCCCTAAGTTTCCCCCATTACTTATATTGATGATAACAATCTCAATTCTTTTTTTCAAGTCTTTTAATCAAAATATTTAACTAATTATTGACAGTACTCTGACACTTTTTTAAGTTTCCTAAAAGTGTCTATTTTCCAAGCTTTTTCACAGTCTTGTATCTCTATATATACAATCGACTTTTAAAAAAATACAATAAAATACACTCTCGGAACATTTCCGAGAGTGTATTTATAATTCTTATTTATTCAAGAGACTTATTTAATATCTCCAGTTTTCTTCTTTCTACTGTATAGTGTTACACCAACTACAGCAATACAGAGAAGAATACCAACTACAGGACCGCTGTTTGCACCAGCTGTACCGATCCACTGCTGTCCGATATCCTGGAACTGAGCCTCAATTCTTCTCATATCCTTTGCATCCATAGATTTAAGATGTGAGCATGAGCTATCTTTAATTCTATGAGCAAGTCTTTCTGCATCGAGTTCGAATTCGCAATCTGCTCTTCCATTTAGATTTACATGGAAGTACATTTCACCGATAAGCCAATCTTCTTTATTATCATCATATA
>DAISYI010000017.1:18885-23067 GCA_036825385.1 Lachnospiraceae bacterium
GCCTTCATCATAGTAGAAGGGCTGCTCCTCAAAATGGTGTGGAGCTTCCTACTGCCCATTAACCCTCTAGCTTTATTATCATCATATATGTTTCTCATCTTACCGCCAGACATCTTCTCAGACTGATCATCTTCGTTCAATGGATAATTCTCATCTACAAGAACAAAATGATAGTTCCATCCAGGTAAGACATTGGCATCTCTGGAATCTATTATATTTCCAAAAGCATCTACCAATCTAGCTGAAAGACGAACAATACGTTCATCATCACCATTAATTCTAATTGTGAACGGTGTCATATCATTCATGCCATAAGCATTTCTATGCTCTCTTACATGACCGAGGATAGTGCCCTTCTCTGTGTTAAAGTAAAGAGCTCCGGAGCCGTCCTTTCCTTTTCTGTTTCCAGCTGTAGAGTAGTCAATTATCTGCTCTCCGTAACTTCTCCAATCAGAAATATCTCCATCGCATACGATGCCGGATCCATCTGATTTATCTACTCCCAATTGAACACCTTTAATATCCTTAAGGCCTTCCATATAAAGAATAGGAGCATCTGACGCATTATATGCGCCCACATTGAAGTACTTAGCTTGTTTGCCACCATAAATCTCTGTAAGAGGTATAGCTATCTCATACATGTGATTTCCATACTTCGCTGTAGCTTTAGTATTCTTTCCATTATAGTTTGTAGAGACAACTACTTCATGCTTATTATTTTGTATCTTTGAAACATCGAAGAAGAATGTAGTCTGGCAGTTTTTGTCAGTCTGAAGTACGAATGTACCATTATCATGCGATGTAGCAAGTCCTATGTTTCCTTCGTATTCATTAGGATTCTCTTTTGCATAGATATATACAAACTCATCATCCCATACTGCAGAAACCTCTGTAAGGTTAGGGTTGTCATTTATCTTTACGATAGGTGTAGTCGCCGTCTGCCAATCATTAAATTTACCGTCAATCTTGATTCCGGCATAAACCTTTTCTTCTGTTTTTGTGCTTCCTCTTCCAGATGTCTTTGAGATATCTTCTACCTTCTGAATATCCTTTACTGAAACAGTAGCTCCTACGAAAGAAATTGAATCAAACTCCTTCTTCTCACTGTTCCATTCACTTGTAACCTGAAGCTCTGAAAGTGGAACTGAGCATTCTGTTATATAGAGTCCATCTTCATCAGATGGCACGATTGAAATCTTAGAATCTTTATAGTCGCTATAATCTTCCCTCTTTAGATTTGACATGTCATAAGGGAAGATAATCTTTCCGCCATTAGAAAGTTCAATAGACTTGTTATTTAATCCAAGGCCTATATTATACTGATTACCATTTGCAATCACATAGAAATAAGCAGTTGTATCATCTACACATACAGCCCATTCCTTTATCTGTTCATCATTTGACGTCTGTTTATTGACGTTCTTCCATTCATCTAAATCTCCATCGACAACCATAAATGAACTGTCTGGAGCAGCTGAAGCCTGAAATGCTGATCCGAATGACCATGTTGCAGATACAGCCATAACCCCCACCAACACAAGTGCCAGTCTCTTCTTAATCCCTTTCTTCATGCTACCATCCTTTGCTACATAAAAATGAACCAAAACAAGCATTCGCGCGCATAATCCGCGCGAACATATCCATACTATCCCCTGTCACTAAAACTAGTCAAATTATTTTTTTCTAAAGAATAATATAACACTATTCAATTATTTTATCTATAGTCTGACCCTTCCAAGAAGAAACTATCTTGTTAAAAAGGAGAACACTCACATATGCAAGCAACATTGAAATAAGAAGTGTCGTTCCGAACGTAAGCGCATTACTGTAAATCATATTAATCAAATGGTTCACAGCATCCTCTGGGAAGATTCCGAGAACACCAGAAACTGAATTATACAGAATATGCAATACTATAGGAACCAGTAGATTTCCTGTTTTTTCCACGAGGTATCCGAGTAGCAATCCTAATGCAAATGTATAGATTCCCTGAACCAGATTCATATGGAAAAAGCCGAACATCAACGCTTGCATCACGTTTGCAATCCAGAATGGAAGCTTCTCTCTAGCGAATCTAAAGCAAAGTCCTCTGAAGCAAAGTTCTTCTACTATCGGTCCTAAAATGCACGCATAGAGAACCATAACAGCTGAAACCTCACCAGAAAGACCAGCTGATTCCATCAATTCAATATACTTGTTTCCTGCTTCAGGAAGAATAACAATTGTGAAATTCTGAAGATACTCAGTTACAATCTGAAATGATGCAGCCATCAAAACCAAAACTGGTACCATCCAGCCTGAAAGTGCCTTTAATTTGAACGACGCACGTCTTTCTTTCGATAAACATCTCATCCACACCGACATAGCGATGATTCCAACTATGGCATACATCAGGAATATCCATTCACTGCCACTCATATCTATAGAAAAATCATATAATTTCTTATAGAACTCATTGCTACTATCAAAATGGTTTGCAAAGAGGAAGTAAATAGTCCCCCATGATGACACTATAATAGATGATGCAAACTGAATTCCTACTAATAAAATCGGTGGAATCAAGCTCTTTAAAAAAGTCGCGTCTTTCATTTTTCTTCAAATACCTCTATTTCTCGTAATCTACTTTAATCTTGTCTAGCTTCCAAATATCATCTACGTATTCCTGAATAGTTCTATCTGAAGAAAACTTTCCAACGTTTGCCATATTTAGAATTGCCATCTTTGCCCATTCATTTGGATTCTTATAAAGTTCTGCCACTCTTTCCTGAGCTTCAGCGTAACTTCTAAAATCCTTTAGAACAAAATATATATCCGCACGCGATGTAACCAGCGTATTCAAAAGCGAATTATAAATGTCTCTAAATAATTCTGGATTCTCCGGGCTATAGAATCCATTTACAAGCTGCTCGAGCACTCTTCGGATATCTCCATCATCATTGTAGATTTCCATAGGATTATAATCCTGTTCTCTTTCATGACGAATTACTTCTTCAGCTGACATACCGAAGATAAAAGCATTGTCGATACCCATTTCCTCAACCATCTCAACAGTAGCACCATCCATCGTTCCGATGGTAATTGCACCATTTAACATGAACTTCATATTCGAAGTACCAGATGCTTCTTTCGATGCTGTTGAAATCTGTTCAGAAACGTTTGCCGCCGCAAAAATCTTCTCTGCGTTAGAAACTCGATAATCCTCAATGAAGACTACTTTCAACTTGCCGTCAATCGTCGGATCATTATTTACTACTGCTCCGACATTGTTTATTAGTTTAATAATAAGTTTTGCTATATGATATCCAGCAGAGGCCTTTGCACCAAAGATAAATGTTCTAGGTACAAATTCTCTTTCCGGATGTTCCTTTATCTGATTATAAAGATACATAACATGAAGGATATTTAATACCTGTCTCTTATACTCATGAAGTCTCTTTACCTGAACATCAAAAAGCGAGTTTGGATCTACGTCTATTCCATTATGTTCCCTAATATACTTAGCCAAACGGATTTTGTTCTGATACTTAATCTCCAAGAATTCTTCCTGCGATTTTCTATCAAACGCGAATTTCTCAAGTTTAAACATCTCTGACAAATCCGTAATCCAGCCATTTCCTATCTTCTCAGTAACCCACTTTGCGAGAAGCGGATCGCCATGAAGAAGGAATCTTCTCTGTGTCACACCATTAGTCTTATTAGAAAAATTATTAGGATACATATCATAAAAATCCCTCAGTGTTTCTTTCTTGAGGATTTCAGTATGAAGTGCAGCCACACCATTTACCGAATAGCTTCCTACGATAGCCATATTCGCCATTCTGACGTTTCCATCTCCGATTATAGCCATACGAGAAACCTTCGCTTCGTCACCAGGGAAGGTCTCTCTAACCTGATGAACAAATCGGCGATTAATCTCCTCAACAATCTGATAGATTCTAGGAAGAAGTCTCGCGAAGATATCTACCGGCCATTTCTCGAGAGCCTCTGTCATAATTGTATGGTTTGTATAAGCACAGGTCTTGCAAGGATTATTCCAAGCAATGACATGATCACTCCCGTGACGGCTATTATATAGATAGAGTTAAATATGAATTAGATATTATAAATATTTACATGAATACGTAATTCCAAAGAATCAAGCAATATTGGGAATTGATGAAAATGAAAGAGATTCTGAGATAA
>DAISYI010000017.1:23077-25579 GCA_036825385.1 Lachnospiraceae bacterium
GTTTGTATAAGCACATGTCTTCGTCGTAATATCCCACGCATCATCCCAACTAAGTCCATATTCATCCATAAGAAGTCTCATAAGTTCAGGAACTGTAAGTGTAGGATGTGTATCATTCATCTGAAATACAACCTTCTCAGGAAGCTCCTTGAGTTCATGTCCATGTGCCAGAAATCTCTGAATCGCTCTCTGAACAGATGCAGAAACGAAGAAATACTGCTGCTTCAAGCGAAGTTCCTTACCGAAGATATGATTATCATTTGGATAGAGAACTTCTACCAAATTCTTCGCAAGGAATTGATCCTCAACCGCTTTCTGGTAATCACCTCGATCGAAGTTATCCAATTTAAATGCTTCTACAGGCTCAGCATCCCACATAAGAAGCGAGTTAACCACATTATTCTTATATCCGACTATTGGCATAGCATATGGAACCGCATAGACAGTCTGACAGTTTTCCTGCGTAAATCGAAGAATTCCGTTCTCATCCTTACGACTCTGAACCTCTCCACCAAATTTGATTTCAAATTTCATATTTGAATTCTTAAGCTGGAACGGATACTCCTTTTTCAGCCAATCATCTGGTACTTCCTTCTGATAGCCATCTTCGATCTTCTGCTTAAACATTCCATAATGATAATGGATACCACAGCCATAAGCAGGGTATCCAAGTGTAGACAAAGAGTCCAGGAAACAAGCCGCGAGACGACCCAGACCCCCGTTTCCGAGCGCCGGATCTGGCTCGCAGTCCTCGATATTCTCGAGGTCGTATCCCAGTTCTTCTAAATATTTCTTTTCTTCTTCGAATGAACCTAAATTAATGAGGTTATTTCCGAGCAATCTGCCTACGAGGAATTCCATAGACATGTAGTAGAGAATCTTCGGATCCTCCTCTTCTAGAACTTTCTGCGTAGCAACCCATCTGTCGATGACGTCATCTTCTACGATACGGGAAAAAGCTTGATAAACTTCATATTCCGTTGCCTCGTCCAGTTCTTTCCTATAGATATTCTTAACGTTCTTCTCTAATAGTTCTTTAAATTCACGTTTTTTCTCAGCAGAACGACTCTTCATATTTAATACCTCCAGTTTAGTCACTATGTATTCCTAAAACTTTATGGTTACTATGAATTACATTTTCTCTACAGAAAGTGTAACAGCCTCGTTATTAATATTCCAGTCCTTCTGGTAGCCATTTAATTCATTCTTTACAATTTCATCAGCGAGAACTTCACCTGCGATGAAATCACCCTTCTTCTCAAAGATTTCTGCAATCTTCTGAGTTCCATTGTATCCTACACGGATTCTATCCATAACTTCGAAGTCTGCTTCCTTACGCATAGTCTGAATCTTTGAGATAAGTTCTCTTGCGAAACCTTCTGCAAGGAGTTCCTCATCAAGTTTTGTATCGAGAACAACAGTTACGTCTCCGTCTGCTGCTGCCTGGAATCCTTCCATCTGTGAAATGTTGATGAGAAGGTCTTCTTCTGTAAGCTCGATTGAAGCATCTACTTCAGGAAGTCTAAGTACGCCTTCGCTCTTAAGAGAAGCATATGCGCTATTGCCATCGATTGATGTAAGTGCATTTCTAATCTGTCCGAGGAACTTACCGTACTTAGGTCCTACTGTAGGAAGGTTTGGCTTGAACTCATATGTAGTATAAGCTGTGAGGTCTTCTTTGAACTCTACACCCTTTACATTAAGCTCGTCTGTAATAATATCAGCATAGTACTCTGAAAGCTCGATTGGAGTCTTTACAAACATATTTCTAAGAGGCTGACGGTTCTTGATTTTTGAATCATTACGTGCAGCACGTCCGAGAACTACAACCTTAAGAACTGAACCCATGAGTCCTTCGAGTTCTGCATCAATCCACTCTTCCTTAACTTCTGGGAAGTCACAGAGATGAATTGATTCAGGAGCAGTCTTATCAATTTCACATACGAGGTTCTGATAAATCTCCTCAGTCATGAATGGAATCATAGGAGCTGCTGCCTTACAAATAGTAACGAGAGAAGTATAAAGTGTCATGTAAGCATTAACTTTATCCTGCTCCATTCCCTTTGCCCAGAATCTTTCACGGCTACGACGTACGTACCAGTTACTGAGGTCATCTACAAATGAATCAAGAGCCTTTGCAGCTTCTGGAATCTTGTATGAGCCTAGGTTTTCATCTACTGATTTAACAGTTGAGTTAAGTCTTGAAAGAACCCACTTATCCATTACTCCAAGCTTAGAGTAATCAAGCTCGTACTTAGTCGCATCGAACTCATCGATATTTGCATAAAGTACGAAGATTGCATATGTATTCCAAAGAGTTCCGAGGAACTTTCTCTGTCCTTCTACTACAGCCTTGTCATGGAACTTGTTTGGAAGCCATGGCTGTGAGTTTGTATAGAAATACCATCTGATAGCATCTGCACCGAACTGTGTAAGTGCATCGAATGGGTCTACTGCATTTCCTTTTGACTTAGACATCTTCTGTCCATTTGCATCCTGAAC
>DAISYI010000018.1:0-5096 GCA_036825385.1 Lachnospiraceae bacterium
TTGCATTCAGCATAAGTATCAACAGCTTTCTTGCCATTCTCTGCTTCGCCTACGATGTTGTAACCATTCTTTGAGAGGATGTCTTTAATCATCATTCTCATAAACGCTGCGTCATCTACAACCATTACATTCTTTGCCATTTTTGTTTTCTCCTATCATCATCAATCAGTTAATATTTCCGTTATACGGATACCGAAAGATTCCTCAATAACAACAACTTCACCCTTTGCAACATATTTACCATTAACTAATACGTCAATAGGTTCACCTGCTATTTTATTTAATTCTATTATAGTTCCAGGAGCAAAATCAAGTATTTCCTGAATAGATTTATGAGTTCTTCCCAATTCAACCGTTACTTCAAGTGGTACATCCTTAATTAAATCAATGTTTTCCTGAAGTGCAATAACTGGTGAAGCTCCTGTAAATGCTGAGAATTGTGCAGTCTGAACATCGACTGGCTGTCCCTGTGGCATCATCTGTGGCATCATCTGTGGTGCCATCTGCTGCGGAGCCATCTGAGGCGCCATCTGCGGTGCTGTCTGTGGAGCAGCTGCTGACTGCTGTGCAGTCTCTAATGAGCCCATCTGCATTTCGCTCTGTGGAACCTGTCCCACTTCCTGAGTCGCAGCTTCTGGTGAATTTGAATCTGAATCAGCTTCCATATTACCTTTGATTGCAGAAATCATTTCTCTTACCAAAGATATAGGATAAAGCTGCATCATCTTTGAATCAACAAGATCACCAATCTGAAGATTAAACTCAATCTTTACGAACGTGCCGTTGATAAACTCTCCAAACTCGGATCCCTCTTTAACATCGTCTAATTCAATTAAATTTGATGTAGGTGGGCTGATATCAACCATCTTGTTAAGCATGGATGAAAGTGAAGTAGCTGATGAACCCATCATCTGGTTCATCGCTTCGCTAATAGCAGAAAGATGAATCTCAGTAAGTTCACCATCTGTATTAGTACCGTCTCCGCCCATCATAAGGTCTGTAATAATCTTTGCATCTGATTCTTTAAGAACCAATTCATTACTACCAGAAAGACCTTTCGTATATGTAATTTTTACAAGTACACAAGGCTTGTCATATTCATCGATAATAGCTGTCCAGGTAGATGTAGAAACAACCGGAGTAGAAATATCAACTTTGGTATTAACGAGCGAAAACAGAGCTGTTGCCGCACTACCCATCGATATGTTCGCGATTTCTCCGACAGTATCTTTTTCTTCAGTGGTCAGTTCCTCGCCAACAGGTTCCGGAGAAGAACTATCGTCCTGTGCACCTCCACCACCATTTAGGAGAGCATCGATCTCTTCTTGTGATAATGAACCGCCGTCACTCATTTTCTTCCTTCTCCTCCCTAATTACTTTGGTCACTCTAACTGCGTATTGCTTGCCACGGGTTCCTGGAAGTCCGTTAAACTTCATTATATCTCCAACGAATACTGATAATTCGTCATCGACCTTTCTATCTAACCTGATAATATCGCCAGGTCTAAGGCAGGTGAAATCATTAACTGAAACAGTCGATGTTCCAAGCACTACCTTAACAGGAATTGCAGACTTATTAATAAGTCTTTCAACTGTGGAATTATAACTCTGGTCATCCTTCTCTTGTAGATTAGAATACCAGAATTTTGTATTCAATTTATCCATAATTGGGTCAAGTGTGATATATGGAAGTACCACATTTATAAGACCCTCAACATCACCAATCTTAATATTAAGTGTTATAACCGCTGTCATTTCAGATGGCGAAATAATCTGCGCGAACTGTGAGTTTGTTTCGATTCTTTCAAGTCTAGGATTTACATCCAAAACATTCGCCCATGGTTCACGAAGAAGATTTACACAAACATTCATAATACGCTCGATAAGCAAAAGCTCGATTTCTGAAAAATCACGAAGCTTATCCAACGGATCTCCATTTCCTCCAAGCAATCGGTCTACAATAGTGTACCCAAGCTTAGAAGCCATTTCGATAATGATATTTCCCTTTAGTGGAGAAAAATCAACAACTCCGAGAAGAACAGGATTCGATAAGGCATTTGAAAATTCCATATAGGAAATAGCCTCGGCATTCATAACCTCAACCTGAATATTCTTTCGAAGATAAATAGGTAAGTTAGTAGATAACAAACGGCCATAATGCTCGAAAATCATCTCAAGAGTACGTAAATGCTCTTTTGAGAATTTTGATGGACGGGCAAAGTCGTACTCTTTCACCTGGTTCTCGCTATTTTTTTTCATTTCTTCGGCGTCTACTTCACCACTATTAAGAGCTTGAAGCAAACTGTCGATTTCGCTCTGTGAAAGTACGTCACCCACGGTCGGTTGTCACCACCTTCCATTCAAAAATTAAACCTAAATTACAACTTACAATAAATTATACCAAAAAATGGCAAATTATAAAATTAACAAATTAAGAAATAACTATTACTCAGTCTTCTGAACTACAGCCTTTGCAAATCCAACTGAAGTAATAAGGTCTCCATCAAAAGATCTACCGAGTTCATCTTTGATTTCCTCGCAAATCTCCTGCTTTTTATTGTTGAATTCATCAACTGTGTATTTTGAGATTACTTCGTTTGCAGCTCTCTGAATAACACTATCATATGTGTTCATAGTCGCTGCAGTGTATGTTCCCTTTTTATAGCTCTCTGCATCCTTATTAAGATTAATAACGATTTTAACAAGAGCAATACCACTACTACCGTCTGCACCAGTTTTTAATGAAATAGTCATATCATCTGCAGGTGAATATACTTCTGTTTTTTCAAGAGATGTTGTAGATCCACCAGTCGACTGTCCTGCTGACATATCAAGTTCAATTGCGCCAGCAACCTTTTCGATAAGCTTATTTGCCTGCTTAGTCTGTGGAAGAATTGTAAATGTAAGAAGTGCTGTAAGCACAACATTTACCAAAACAAGTACTAAAGTAAGAAGTGAAATAACACTTTTTTTCATATCTATGTACTCCCTTTCTTATTAACTAGTTACTATTTGAGCTGTTATCGTTCTGAACAGCCTGTGAGTTCTGACTATTATAAATCTTTATTACTACTCTTCTGTTCATACTTCTTCCTTCTGCTGTATCATTTGACTCAACAGGATCATATTCACCACGTCCGGATGATACAATGTGTGAAGGGTCAATAGCTGTTCTGCTTCTAATGTAGTCAGCTATATCAAGTGCTCTATACATCGAAAGAACATCATTACTTTCAATCTTTGATGAGCGTATAGGCACGTTATCTGTATGTCCTTCTACCATGATAAGGTTAGAAGAATATGTTTCAAGAATAGCACTAAGTTTATTTAAAACAGGTTCTGAATCAGCTTTGTGAGCATACTTACCAGATTCAAAAAGCATAGCACCATTCATTGTTATCTGAACATACTGTCCATTAGAATCCACGGAAATATTCGATTTGATACCAGCTTTATATGCAGCTTCTTCGATGGCTTCTTCCATCTTTTCACTCTGCTGAGCACCAATCTTTGCATATTCCTTTTTGATTTCTTCTTCAGATGCAGCATTTGGTTTCTTCTTATCATTATCACCGTCATCTATAAGATCTGGATTCTTGCCTTTATTTCCTTCGGCGTTCTGTCCCTTCTCTTCATTCTTGTCCGATGCATTTTTCTCTTCACCCTTCTTTCCAGATGAAGCATTGAAATAAGAATCAAACTGCTGAAGAGCTGACACACCAGATGAAATAAGGCTTCCCTGCTGAGTAGCTACTGTAGTACCTCCGGCAGGAAGAATAGAAAAACTCTGCTGAAGTGACTGTACTACCATCTCGAATTTCTTTGCATCTACCGATGACATCGAGAATAGAAGTACGAAGAAACACAAAAGCAAATTCATCAGATCCGAGAAAGTCGCCATCCACGCTGGCGAGCCTTTCGGAGCCTCTGGAGCTTTCTTCTTTGCCATTAGCCCTCACCTCCGCCATCGTCACTAGAAGCAATAGATTCGCGCTGTTTAGGTGAAAGGAATGTCTTAAGTTTCTCTTCAATAACTCGTGGGTTTTCACCAGCCTGAATAGAAAGAATTCCTTCTACTACCACTTCTTTCATCATCAACTCATGAGAAGTGTTATCTTTAAGCTTTTCGGAAAGTGGTCCGAAAATCCAGTTAGCAAGAAGTGAACCGTACATTGTAGTGATCAAGGCAACGGCCATAGCAGGTCCGATTGACGCCGCATCCGACATATTCTGAAGCATGATGATCAGACCGATAAGGGTACCAATCATACCCCAGGCAGGTCCCATTTCACCAGCTTTATCAAGAACGCCAGTTACCTTCTTATGACGATCTTCAATAGCAGAAAGTTCTGTTTCAAGAATTCCTCTTACGAGGTCAGGATCAGTACCATCTACTACAAGCATGATACCTTTTCTAAGGAAAGGATCGTCTATTCCCTGTGTTGCCTCATCGAGAGCCAACAATCCTTCCTTTCTGGCAGTATTTGAAAGGCCGATAATGGTACTAATTGATTCGGCAGCATTCTGCTTAGATGGTTCCTTGAGTGCTAATCCAAGTCCTTTTAGACCTGTAATGAACTCGTCCATTTTAAAGGACGCCATTGTAGCCGCCAAAGCTCCACCTACTGTAATGATAAGTGATGGAACATCGATGAACCAAGCAAAGTTACCACCACCTGATAAGATACCAAAGATAAGGAAGAAGGTACATAATCCAAATCCGATAAGAGATGCTAAATCCACTTATTACCACCAACCTTTCGTCCGTGACAGAAATCTTCTAAATATATAGTCATTCCCTTTTTGCATAATAATCTCATTTAAAAACATTCCTAAAATAATCTTACTCGATTTAAATACCTTTGTCCACTTTTTATTACCTATATTTAGTGGAATGCAAAATAGCCACACACAAGAAATACACTTTCCTGTGTGTGGTATTCTGCTATAAACTAAGAGAATTATCTCTTAAGATTTACAAGTTCTTCAAGCAATGTATCAGAAACTGTAATGATACGTGAGTTTGCCTGGAAACCTCTCTGTGTAGTAATCATGTTAGTAAACTCTCTCGCAAGGTCAACGTTCGACATCTCGAG
>DAISYI010000018.1:5106-6390 GCA_036825385.1 Lachnospiraceae bacterium
AGATACGTCTACTCCGACACCATCGAACTCACCTGAGTTAAGTGTCTGTCCATAGCAGTTATTTCCTAAGCTTTCAAGACCAGATGGGTTTGCAAAGTGTGCTACTGCAATCTGTCCCAAAAGTACAGTGTTACCATTATCGTAAGAACCAAAGATTTTTCCGCTCTGATCAACTGAAAGACCAGTCATGTTACCAAGTTTCTTACCAGCACCAAGCTTACCAGATTTATCACCACGAAGGAGACCTACTGTAGATGCAGCGCCGTTATCAGCAACTTTGATCTGTGAAAAATCAATAGATACATCCTTGAAGTTTACTCCGAGTGCTGTCATGTTAAGAGTAACTGCGTCATTACCAGCTTCGTTCACATATGAGAATGAACCGTCTGCTGGATTGAATTTTACTGTGTAGTCTGTAGAGTTCTTTTCAAGTACAAGCTGTCCACCACCATTGATTGTACGTGAAACTGCATTTGCTGAAACAGCATCTGTAATTCCGTACATCTCTGAAAGTGCGAAGAACTTAGTCTCGCCTGATGTAGCGCCTGTAAATGTACATCCATATACACCATTGTTCTGAGTAATAGTTCCATCAGATGTGAACGTTTCTGATGTTCCTGTTGAGTTGTTAGCCACTGTAGAGATTGTAGATGAGTTAAGACCTACTGTAGTAGCTGTATACTTAGAAGCATCGAGTGTGTATGATGACTGACGTGTTCTATTTGTACCGAAAAGTGTAGAAATATTCGCATTTGTAATAACTGCGTTTGCCTGGTTATTACCATTAAGAATATCATTTCCTTCCGCATCAGTGATTCCTGTAAGGCTTACATAGAATTCACCTTCATCTGTATTAGCAGAATGTAAACCGAATTTTGCTGTATAAGCATATCCGAGTGAATCATAGAACTGAAGACTCATTACATATCCTGTCTCACTCTTAAGAACTGCTGTGTTCTTGTCGAGGATACCAGATGCTGAAGCCTGAGTTGTTGCTTCAGGTTCTGATGTTCTATTTGCTGCTGACATAACACGAAGTGGCTGAACAGTATCCTGACGGATAGTCTGTGTTTCTTCATCTACTCCCCATCCCTGAACGAGATAACCAGTTGTTGTCATAGCAAGGTTACCAGCTGAATCTACATAGAAAGAACCAGCTCTTGTAAATACATTCTGTACACCGTTGGAAACGATAAAGAAGTTTGTATTCTGTGCGTCCGTAAATTTGATATCAAGAGCCTCTCCTGTACTTTCTGAAGCACCACCAGATTCGATAGAAATCTT
>DAISYI010000018.1:6400-8589 GCA_036825385.1 Lachnospiraceae bacterium
AGCAGCAACACCGAGACCGATCTGGTTAGCATTTTTACCACCAAGAGTCTCTGAAGGGCCAGAAGCACCAGAAGTTGTCTGGTACATGATATCCTGGAATGTAGTTGATGATGATTTGAACGCCAATGTGTTAACGTTTGAGATATTATTACCAATTACATCCATTCTAGTCTGGTGTGTACGAAGACCTGATACACCAGAATATAATGCTCTCATCATAGGGCATGACCTCCAATCAGCTGTGAAAAGATTAGTATACATCGCGTCTGTCGGTCGGCGATGTTAAGCCTCCATAAGGTCCGGCTAATAATTATGCAATCACAGCACCATCAATATTTGTAAATACATTATGATCCGTAGTAGATTCATCATCCATGGCGGTCACTACGGTATGCGAAGGAACATTGACGATAAATGCCATTTTGTCGACTATTACAAGTGAATCGTTAATTCCTTTTTCATAAGCTTTCTTCACTGCTTCTGTTAATCTTTCACTTTGCTCAGGTGTTAGTGAAATGTCTCTCTGCATCAGACGATTTGCTGCATGCTTTGAAAACTTGATTTCTGATGAACTCCCGATTGCATCATCAATCTTTCCAGAAAGCACATTCTTGAAAGAAGTACTAGGTGTAGCACTCTTCTGAATAGGCTTAGAAACCTTACTGAGATACTGATTCTGTATCTGTTCAATTGAAGCAAAATTTCCTATCTGTCGATTCAATCTATGTTCCTCCTTTCTAGAAAATTCCTTTTCAACACATAATATCGGATAATTTAAGTGGAAACTTAAGCTTTATTAGCATTAAGTTCTTCAAATCTCTTATTCAGTTCTGTAAGCTTCTGCAAGTCAGCAGGTGCAAGGAACTGTCTTGTGTAAGCTGAGAATGATTCATAAAGCTGATTAATAGCCTTAAGTTCTTTCTCATTCTGAAGTGTAAGCTTATCCTTATCAGGAAGCTGAGCCATGAGACTTGAGAAAGTCTGAGCCGCAAGTGTTGATTCGTAGTACTCGGAATCCTTGATAGAAAGGACTTTATCAGCATCGTAATCTTTACCGTTGATATTAAGATAGATTTTTGAATCTTTCTTAGTAGTGAAATCAACGATTCCTGTAACCATTCCATCTTCTGAATCAACAGTTACATACTTTCCAATGAGAGCTCCAGCAGAAATGCTATCTACTGCACCAGCAACGTTCTGAGTTGCTTCTACCTGTGAGAATGTAGCCATTTCTGATACATACTCAGAGTTCTGCGTAGGCTCAAGCGGATCCTGATACTGCATTTCAGCTGCAAGAAGTTTTAGGAACATATTCTTATCAAAAGTAGTATTTCCCTTCGCCTTCTCAGCTGCTGTCTTCGCTCCAATCTGGTTAGACTGCTGCTGTTTTGTTGCATTAGCTGGATCTGTAACCTGTCCATTATTTACATCAAGCCAAAGTGACATATCCTATTCTCCTTTCTAAAGTTTTATACCTGGTAACTTACTGTGTTACCCTGATCTTTCATAATCTTCGCCGTAAGCATTTCCTCTTCTGTCATCAATCCCTGAAGACTGTCGAGATTGTTCAAATCAATCCTATGAAGATTTGATGCTTTTTCAGATGCTTCATCCTCATGAGATGCATTATGATTACCATCCTGCATTCCCATATCGAGTGCCTGGCTCTCTTCCTGGTTCTCCTTGAACTCATGTGTTCCAACAGAAATTTCAACAGAATCAACCTTCATTCCCTGAGCTTTAAACTTGTCCTGAAGAAGTACAAGCTGTGTCTCAAGTGCAGTCTTAACTGTCTCGTTTTCTGCAAGAATTCTTGCTTTAATCGAGCCATCCTTCTCAGTAACCGACATGAAGATCTTTCCGAGTTCTTCTGGATTCAGAATCATCTCCATCGTGTTAGTAGAATCAGTCAAAGTTACTCTCGCATTCTGTACGATTTTATCAATCATCGTAGAAACATCAACTCTCGTCGTCTGATAAGATGCTGTCGTAACCTCAATATGTGTAGCCTCTGCGTTTACTGTTACTGTAGGCTGTGGTGTTGCATTCGGCTGTGAAGCTTCTTTCGGAGTCACATTCGTTTTATTCTGTCCAGAGAATAAATTCTCTTTCTTTCCATATCTTATTATATTTTTTGTCCTATTCGTAAGATTCGTGTTCTTGATCGTCAAGGCTTCACTTCCAGTATC
>DAISYI010000018.1:8599-13345 GCA_036825385.1 Lachnospiraceae bacterium
TTGAGCCCTCTGCTGAAAGAAGCGGATTCTCAACTCCTGTGATACTCTCTGCTTCAGCGTCATCTACAAGTGTAGTATTTGTAGATTCCTTAGGTGTTGTTCTCATATCGAGAACTTCAACTTTTGTTTCTTCCTCTCCACCAGAAATAACTTTATCTGTGGAATTTGTTTCAATTGTCTGATTTAGTACATCTGAAAAAGTTTCTGTTTTTTCAGTTCCATCAAGTACTGAATCAACATCAACACTAACTTCAACGTTCTCAGATTCAAACACTGACAAATCGATTGTTTGTTCAAGCGATTTCAAATCCGAAAGCACTTCTTTTAGTCCATCGACCAGAAGTAATGCAGCTGGATTAGCATCACCATTTAATGCACCTACAAACTGTAGCAAATTATCCTGATCAAATAGATCCTGATAATTCATTTGAAGGAGGGCCATAATGTTCTCAATAACATCATCAGTGATTCCGAGATCCTCTTTCAGAATCTCCTTAATCTCTGATACGATTTCTTCCTTCATTGTAGATACATCGTCAGTATTTACTTCATCATTCTTCTGGATTTGATTTGATTCACCAGCCCTGTCCTGACCCAACTTAGAATCAAGTTTAGATTCTGTAGAATTATTTTTGGCGTCAGCTTTAAAAGCATTAGAATCACCTACATTCGATGTTTCCTTTGCTTTCACATTTGTGTCTGCTTTGGTCAAATCAACTTTGATATTAACCTGAACAGAACTCTTCTTGGACATAACTAGTTTAAGAGAATTCTTGCTATCAGAAACATTGAGCTCGCGAAGAGCTGTCTGCTCCTTCTGCATCATGATATTCCCGAAATCGAAATTCGCTTTGTCGTTTGATTTCTTAACACTGTTAGTGTCAGCTCCAGGTAATTTAGTGGCAGGAAGTCTTGAAATATCGGCACCTGTCATACCACTATCTCCTTTCTTATGGATATCTGACCTAAGGCTCCATCAGCTGAGTTACCTGAGCTGCGACCTCCGCTTTCATAGCGCCTAAGATCTTTCCTCTTGCATCGCTATCCATAGCTTTAAGGATTTTGGCTACCAGAGACAGATTATCAGTCATCTTCTCGAAGATACCTGCAGCCTGTGCCGGTTTCATTGCTGAATAAGCCGCCACATACTTCTTGATTTCTTCAGATGTCTGCTGTTGCTCTAAAACTTCCTTGTATATAGCCTGAGCATTTTCGGGAGAAATGCTCTCATAATACTCCTTATATTCTTTTATATCGGGCGCTTTATCGGAAAAAACAACCTCTTTGTCGAATTTTTTCTTAAGTGCCTGATACTGAGCTTCTTTCTCCTTATAGGCTTGAAGCTCCTGTGCCTGCTGTGACAAATCTGTAATCTTTGCTTCAGCGTCTGAGGCCTTCTTGTTTGCTTTCTTAAGCTGAGCCTCTAATTCCTTTATTTTATCTACAGCATCAGAAACCGAAGTATAGTTATAAGCATCATCTTTCTTTGATTTCTTAATATCATTTTCGGTCTCTGGGAGTATCTGATTTATTACCGGTACATCTTTAAGTATCGGATAGAGAATTGTGGAACCAAATCCACCTACATCCATCTTAATGAGTAACGCAAAAATGGCGAGCCATACCGCCAGAATCAAAAACGCAACTAATGCGATAATGATTCCGCCACCCTCATCGTCGTCAGAAGCTTCACCTTCAGGATTCTCACCATTCATAGCTTTTTTCGCTTTCTTAGCTTCAGCTTTCTGCTGCTTCTTTAATTTCTTAAGCTCTTTCTTAGAAAGGCCAGCTTCTTCCTTCTCTTCGATTTCTTCAGCCATTTTGTTTACTCCTCAGATGTATCCTTCGTTCCGTAAGTATAAGCAATTAATTCATCAGTTTCTTTACCCTCTCTATAGAGGATATCAGCCTTAAATTCTTCAAAGGCTCTTTCACGAAGCTTCTCATAAGTCTTGCGCTCTTTCATCGCTTCATCCAGCTTCGCTCTTTCTATCTCGACTCTATCTCTTGCGAGAGCTATTCGTCGAATCTGTTCATTTATGTATGAATCCATTGAAAGGATTGCATTTCTTAAAAACTCAATTTCAGTAAGATGTAAAACACCGCTTTGTTCTTCTTTCAGCTTATCCTCGTAATTACCTCTCCTGAGATTTTATATCTAGGATATTTTGCATTTTATATCTAAATGCTGGCATTACTACACCTCAACATAAATAACTATACCGATTCTGGTTCCTCAAACATTGTTTCAAGCATATCTATAATTTCATCATAAGAGAATTTCTGATGTGTTTCCTGACAAAGGAAATCATTAACAGCATCAATCTTTGATACCGCAAAATCAATATTCTTATTTGAACCAGGTTTATATGCACCGATATTGATAAGGTCTTCTGCCTCATTATACGTAGCCATAACGTTTTTCAGCTTACCCGCAGCCCTCTTATGTTCTGGAGTGGCTACAGCACTCATAACTCGAGAAATAGACTGCAAAACGTCAATCGCCGGGTAATGATTCAAATGTGCAAGTCTTCGATTCAGAACGATATGACCATCCAAAATAGATCTAGCCGTATCAGAAATAGGCTCATTAAAATCATCACCGTCAACTAGTACAGTATAAAGTCCAGTAATAGAACCAGTTGCACCATTACCTGCTCGTTCCAACAGTCTAGGCATTTCTGAATACACACTAGGCGGATAGCCACGTGTTACAGGAGGTTCTCCTGATGCCAAACCAATTTCTCTTTGAGCCATAGAGAATCGTGTAAGGGAATCCATCATAAGAAGGACATCCTTTCCCTGGTCTCTAAAGTATTCTGCAATTGCTGTTGCCGTCTTGGCAGCTTTATTACGTATAAGAGCTGGTTTGTCCGAAGTCGCAACAACTACAATCGAACGGGCCATACCCTCCTCACCCATATCGTTTTCTACGAACTCTCTTACTTCTCGACCACGTTCACCAATTAGCGCGATGACATTGATATCAGCCTTTGTATTTCTAGCAAACATACCCATAAGAGTACTCTTACCTACGCCAGAGCCGGCAAAAATTCCAATTCTCTGTCCTTTACCAACTGTAATAAGTCCATCTACAGCCTTAACTCCAAGAGAAAGTGGTTCAGTAATAATTACTCTCTCCATAGGATCTGGTGGATCAGCATCAACCGGATACTCTGCATTCAGATTGAGAATTAGATTTCCATCCAAATCTGTAGGTCTTCCGAGTCCGTCTACTGTATGACCCAAGAGTTCCTCGCCAACCTTTATAGAAAGCGGCTTTCCAGTATTCTCAACAATACACCCTACTCCTACACCCTCAATATTCTCAAAAGGCATGAGAAGCAGTCTCTTGTCTCTAAATCCTACAACTTCAGCCATAATCTTACGGTCTGAATCAGCTGTAGAAATCTCACACAAATCATTTATCTTTGCATCAGGTCCAATAGATTCAATTGTAAGACCTACCACCTTGGCAACCTTTCCAAGCTTCCTGTAGTGAGTATTCTCTATTAAATTTAGATACTTACTTCTATCTATACTCAAAAGAATCTATCCTCCAGTAACTATGAGAGAGATTTAATATCTCTAATCAAACTGTCAAATTCTACACCTAATGAACAATCGATAATTCCGCTCTCTGTTTCTATCATGCACTGATCCCCAGAAAGCATAGGGTCCTCAGTAACCGATATAGACACACCTTCTCGAACTCTTTCCTGAAGTTCAGGTAGTCTAGTCTGAAACTCGCTCAGGCTCTCTTTTGCAACTCGAACGAGAATCTCCTTTGTATCGTCCACGTGTAAGAGTGCGTCATTGCACAAGGAGAAGATGATATCTTTTTTCCCATCAAGCTGACAGTGAAAAACCTTATCAATCACTTCTAGTACGACATCTACAACTTCCTTCTCAAGATTTAATCTCTCAGCATTAATCTCTTCTCGCAAAGCATTAACTTGCGCCTCGAAGTCGTCCTTCGCTCTCTGAAGTTCCTCTTGTGTCTGAAAAAGCCCGGCTTGATACCCTTCTTCCTTCCCGTGCTGGAAAGCATTGGATTTAGTTGCCTCAGCCTCACTATTTGCATTAGCAAGGATTCTTTCAGCTTCCTCATTGGCATGTGCAATTATTTCATCAGCTCTCTCCTGTGCTTCTGCTTCTAAACGTTCTAATTCCTCTTTAGAAACAAAATCGGCGGGGGCGTCGCCACCCAAAGAAACCTCTTCAAATATAGGGTTTCCATCGGGATCAAATTGCTCTTCCCCTGCCTCTCCATCAAGCTGGAGTTTTTCACGGAGTTCTGATTCTTGACGCATCTTGAGAGAAGATAGTTTTTTCTCAAGAAGATTATTTGAATTAATCTCTCTAGGATTCTCCACATCTTCTCTAACAAGTGCACTGTAAATAATCGGATTAGACAATTAGATCGTCACCTCCACCTCTTGAAATAACGATTTCTCCGGAATCTTCAAGCTTTCTAATAATACCAACAATCTGCTGCTGAGCTTCTTCTACGTCCTTCATACGAACAGGGCCCATGTAATCCATATCTTCTTTGATCATAGCAGCAAGACGCTGTGACATATTTGTAAAGATAACATTCTGTACTTCTTCGTTTGTAGATTTAAGAGCAACAGAAAGAGTACTGTTCTCGACATCTCGAAGTACACGCTGGATAGATCTGTTGTCGAGAAGAAGGATATCCTCGAATACGAACATCTTCTTTCTGATATCATCAGCAAGTTCTGG
>DAISYI010000018.1:13356-15342 GCA_036825385.1 Lachnospiraceae bacterium
AGCATTGAGGATTGCTACGATAGCATCGACACCACCTGCAACCGTGTAATCCTGATTGATAAGAGAAGAAAGCTTTCTTTCAAGAACTCGCTCAACTTCTTTTACTACGTCAGGAGATGTTCTATCCATCATTGCTATACGCTTAGCGACATCAGCTTGCATTTCAGGTGATAATGCACCCAGGATAAGCGCAGCCTGTGCTGATGACAAGTATGAAAGAATCATAGCGATTGTCTGAGGATGCTCATCCTGAATGAAGTTAAGAACCTGAGAAGGTTCTGTTTTTCTAATGAATTCAAATGGACGAACCTGAAGTGAAGCAGTAAGTTTTGTAATAACATCTGCTGCTCGCTCGTCGCCGAGAGCTTTTTCCAAAAGTTCCTTGGCATAACCGATACCACCTTCGGCGATATACTGCTGAGCCAAGCAAACCTGATAGAATTCATTTATAACGTCTTCTTTTAGTTCAGGAGTAATTGATCTCGTATTTGCAATTTCAAGCGTCAACTCCTCTATTTCCTCTTCCTTGAGATGTTTAAAAATCTCAGCTGATTTCTCAGGTCCAAGAGTAATTAGAAGAATGGCCGCCTTCTGTACTCCATTTAATTCTTCTGCGCCCATCTATCCTATCCCCAGTCTTCATTCAGCCAGTTACGAAGCAAGTTTGCTACCGCTTCTGGGTTTTCATCTACGAATTTCTCAATAAGTATTCTAGCTTCGGACTTCTCATTAAATCCGATATCTTCAAGATTTTCTTCCTGCTGTTCATTCTTTTCAGCAAGAAGATCATCAACAGAAACTTCTTCTTCGACAGCCTCTTCCTGTTCCTTCTTCAATGATTTAAATACTACAAATCCAAGAAGTGCAAATACAAGAAGTGCAATCAAAATCTGTAAATAATCTGTAAGTGTTCTTCCACCTGTTGAATCATGGAAAAGTGGAACTTCATAAGCAAGAACAGAAATCTTTCCAGTCGGAATTCCTGTTGCATTTGAAACAGCCTGAATAATCTGATCATCAACTTCAACCTGCTTCTTTTTGTTGTTCTTATTCTTGAATTCCTGGAAAGTTGTATTCTTAAGTTCTCCAGATTTCTTCATTTCATCTTCATCGTAAACAATGTAGTTTGTAGCTACGATTGTGATTGAAGATGAATCATAATCGATCTTTCCTACTTCACCATCTTTAGTAGTGATGAGTTCGTTAGGAAGATAATCTTCTGATACTGAAGAAGATTCAGAACTTGTAGTACCATTGTCCGGTGTTACGTATGTAGTATCATCGTCATTAGTATCTGTACCTGGTGTACCACCAACTCCACCTTTTGATGATGAATTAGTCTCTGTACGTGAATCCAGATAACCCTGATTCTGTCCGTCTGCTACATAGTATTTATAGTCTACAGATTTTGTCTTTGTGAAATCCATCGAAAGCGCTACGGCAACATCAACATTGTCGTAAACAGCCGAATTCATACCATTGTCATGTGCAAGTGTAAGCTTAATCTTCTTAGCTGTAAGCTTCTCTGCATTATCTCGTACATCCTGCTGTGTGCTTGCTGTAGCAAGATTTGCATCATCTTCACTGCCGTTAAAAAGTGTATTACCGTTATTATCGATAACTGTAATCTTGTCAGTTGTAGCATTTCGAAGGTTGGCAGCCATGAAATGAGCTATTGAGCTAGCAATCTTATCATGGTTCTTGCTTCCTTCAACGAAACTAATCTTTACAGCTGCCGAAGATTCTTCATTGCTGGCGATAATTGTTCCATCATCATGAGGAATATTGATATTAACATCGACTTCTGAAACGCCATCCATCTTCTCAATCTGAGTTTCAAACTTCTTCTCGAGGAAAGAAATGTATTTCTTAGTCTTGTCCGCTTCTGTTGTGGAAAAAGAGCCATTCACAACATCGTCAATTGTATAGCCTTCTGACGAGATATTGTTAGTCCCCAGAAGGATCTGTGCCTGTGCTGTGTCTTCT
>DAISYI010000018.1:15352-21475 GCA_036825385.1 Lachnospiraceae bacterium
TCATACCATCCTTTGACTGCTGGTATGTAATATTGTTGTCTTTAAGGAGTGTCTGAATCGACTGTGCTTCCTTTGCATTTGCAGCCACTTTCAGAACTACCCATGTAGGTCTGGTTACGACGAAAGCAAGAATTCCTATCGAAACTGCTACCACCACTACCATACTTACAATGATAATCTTCTGGCGGGATGTGAATTTCTTCCACCACTCAACTATTCTATTAATCGTATTCTGAATTCTTTCAGGCATTACGAACTCCTCTAAGACTTATTTATATACTTTGATTAAATCTGCATATTCATGATTTCCTGATAGCCCTGAATAAATCTATCTCTTACAGCAACAGTATACTGAAGTGCTGTGAGAGCTTTCTTCTGAGCAATCATAAGATCATGTGGGTTATCTGCAAGACCTAATGCATATTTTACTTCTTCATTCTGCGCATTTACCTGTAACGCGTTTGTTTCATCAACGATGTTCATAACCCCTTGTAGAACATCACCAAAAGTCTTTCCGTCTGTCTCAGGCAATCCTGATACAGCGCTGGCTCTAGTAGGTGTCTTAGGCGTTACTTTATAGTAATTCTGCAATGAAGCGACATTACTTACATCCATTATTTAATCCTTTCACCGATTATGACTGACCAATTGAGATACCTGACTGAACCATAGATTTAACAGCATTAAAGGCGGTAACATTTGCCTCATATGCTCTACTTGAATCGATAAGGTTTGTCATTTCAGTTACAGTGTTCACGTTTGGATAGCTTACATATCCATCTTCATCCGCATCTGGATGTGAAGGATCATAAGCTTTCACAAAATCAGTCGATGTATCCTGATATACATTGGAAACACGCACACCATTTCCTTTGAAAGAATGACTGTACTGATCAAGTCTATCTGCAAAAGTAATCGGATTAAGCTTTTTCTCCTGGAATGTAACGACCTTTCTACGATAAGGTGTTCCATCCTCAGTTCTAGTTGTATTTAAGTTTGCGATATTCTGAGCTATCGTATCCATACGAAATCTCTGAGCAGTCATGCCCGTTGCACAGATATCAAATGATTGAAACAGTCCCATAACTTACCTCCTTCAATCCTTAGCTGATTACCGCATGAAATCTCTGGAAATCATTTGTGATACTTGTATTGATTGTTGAATATCTAAGATATTCTGATGCAAGTTCCACGTTCTCGGTATCGATGTCTACATTGTTACGATCAAGTCTGTACGAATAGTCCGGGTATTCCGTATATTGCATTGCCTCCGTATCCTCTACCGTGAGTTTATTAACTGCTTTATCCAGGGAACGTTCCTCTGCGACATACTGACGCAGTTTGTTCTCCAGGATATTCGAAAATGCGACATCCTGTCTTTTGTAGGTTGGAGTATCCACGTTTGCAATATTGTTTGCGATTACAGTCTCACGAAGATAGCTGGCATCTGCCGCTCTATCAAGCATGTTAATGTAACCAAATGCATTTGAAATGATCACAATATTACCTCCAATAAAAAACAATCTACCTATTCTCTTTATATTATAATGAAAATCCGCGAAAACACAATATATTTTGTTTATCTTGTGCTAAAAGGATGTTTCAATACAATATCTGCCTAAATATAAAAAAAGAGAAAGGAAATCAGAAATTCCCTTTCTCTTAGTAAATCCATTATCTATTCTCTTTATTCTTAAGCTCGTTAAGTTCAACGAAGATAAGATCATTAAGAACTTTGATGTATGTTCCCTTCATGCCTGATGATCTAGATTCGATAACACCAGCACTTTCAAACTTTCTAAGTGCATTTACGATAACTGATCTTGTTATACCTACTTTATCGGCAATCTTTGATGCAACGACAACTGATTCATTGCCTTCCATTTCATCAAGAATATGGATAATAGCCTGAAGCTCTGAATATGAAAGTGTGCTGATTGCTGACTTAACAACCTGTTTCTTTCTTACAAGTTCTTCGTTCTCTTCATTTACAGATCTCATCATTTCGAGGCCAACTACTGTTGTGCCATATTCGCAAAGAATGATATCGTCGATATCATATGCCTTATGCGCTCTGTAGAAGAAGATAGTTCCGAGACGCTCTCCTGCAATATCGATTGGTGTGATGATTGCTGAGAAGTTCTCAATTCCAGTCTGCTCGAATCCGAGAGTCTGAAGGTTTACATTTTCTTTTGTTGAAAGAATTCCAAGAAGTCTTTCGTTAAGCATTTCATCGATGTATGATCCAACCTCATCTGTAATGAGTTCATTGATTTCACCAATGCTATTGTTTACTGATGCTCCGAGAACCTTTCCCTTTTTACTCATTACGAGGATATTTGAGTCAAGAATCTCTGTAAGTACTCCACAAATATCATTAAACACTACTTTTGATTTATGATTATTGTGCAGAAGCTGATTAATCTTTCTAGTTTTATCAAGTAGTTCTACGCCCATTTTGTCTCCTTAAATTGTATTACTGTGTTGCTTTTGTATTACCAATTCTAACCACTTACAAAGAAATTTTCAAGAAAATTCTTCTTTTTGTGCCAAAATCTTTTGCAATTGTTTCTCTCAAGAAAAAATTCTAATCATCTTTTTCCTTAAGTTCTTCTGAATGTCCGCAAGAAGCATCAGAACAAACTGCCTTCTTTCCACGAACAACCATGTACTGTCCGCACTTAGGACATTTGTCTGCAAGCGGTCTCTGCCAGCTTACAAAGTCGCAATCTGGATAATCTTCACATCCGTAGAATTTTCTACCCTTCTTGTTCTTTCTGATTACGACATCCTTTCCACACTTAGGACATGCTACACCTATTTTTTCAAGGTATGGTTTTGTATTCTTACATTCTGGGAATCCAGGACATGCAAGGAACTTTCCATGTGGACCATATTTAATTACCATATTGCGTCCACAGTTCTCACAGATAACATCTGTAGCCTCGTCTGCAATCTGGACCTTTTCAATTTCAATTTCAGCCTTTTTAACCAGTTCTTCTAGATCAGGATAGAAATTTTTGATAATAGATTTCCACTCTACATTTCCATCCTCAACTCCATCGAGAAGACTTTCAAGATTAGCTGTAAACTCAGGGTTAACAACTACAGGGAATGAATCCCTCATAATCTTATCTACAGCTTCACCGATTTCAGTCATATAGAGATTACGTCCCTCTTTTGTAATGTATCTACGCTTAAGAATTGTAGCAATTGTAGGTGCGTAAGTACTTGGACGACCGATGCCTCTCTTCTCCATCTCATGAACGAGAGAAGCTTCTGTAAAGTGAGCTGGTGGCTGTGTGAAATGCTGTTTTTCTTCGAATTCAGCAAGTGTAAGTGAAGAGTCTTTTTTTAGATCAAAGATACCATTCTTCTTATCTTCTGCATCTTCATCTGCATCTGTATAAATAAGTCTAAATCCTTGGAATACACATTTAGATGCTGATCCAGAGAAAATGTATCCATTAGACTCAAGTTTTACATTTGTATTCTCAAAAATAGCATTCTTCATCTGGCTGGCAACAAAACGCTTCCAGATAAGCTGATATAATCTAAACTGATCTCTTGAAAGAGATTCCTTGATTTCAGTAGGAACCTTTGTAATATCCGCAGGTCTAATCGCTTCATGCGCATCCTGAATCTTTGCGTTAGCATTCTTACTATTCACTTCTTCTGCGAGATACTCTGTACCATAATTCTCAGTAATAAAATCAGCTGCTATAGCTTTAGCTTCGTCTGAAATACGAACTGAATCTGTTCTAAGGTAAGTAATAAGACCTACTGTACCCTGTCCTTTGATATCAACACCTTCATAGAGCTGCTGAGCAATTCTCATTGTCTTCTGAGTTGAGAAATTCAAAGCTTTAACCGCTTCCTGCTGAAGCGTTGAAGTTGTAAATGGAAGAGGTCTCTTTCTTTCTCTCTCTCCCTTAGTAATAGAAGAAACACTAAACTCACCATTTGAGCATGCTTTTCTGATTGTATCCAATGACTCCTTATCAGAAATTTCCTTCTTACCAGTTTTATCACCATAGAAAGACACATGAATAGGATGTTTAGAATCCTTTGTAGTAAGATCTGCTTCAAGTGTGTAGTATTCTCTAGGAATGAAAGCGTCAATTTCAGCTTCTCTTTCCGCAATAAGTCGAAGTGCTACTGACTGAACACGTCCAGCAGAAAGTCCTCTCTTAACTTTCGCCCAGAGAAGCGGACTGATATTGTATCCAACAAGTCTATCGAGAACTCGTCTAGCCTGCTGTGCATCGACGAGATTCATGTCGATTTCACGAGGGTTCTTAAGAGATTCCTTGACAGCCTTCTTTGTAATTTCATTAAACGTGATTCTCTTTACATCTTTATTCTCAAGCTTAAGTGCGAAATAAAGATGCCAGGAAATCGCCTCACCTTCGCGGTCCGGGTCAGTCGCGAGATAAATATGTTCTGCTTTCTTTACTTCCTTACGTAAAGTTGAAAGCAACTCTCCCTTACCACGAATCGTAATATACTTAGGTTCGAAATCATTCTCAACATCGATACCCATCTGACTCTTAGGTAAGTCTCTGACATGTCCGAGCGAAGCAACTACTTCATAATTCTTTCCCAAGAACTTCTTAATAGTCTTTACTTTTGTAGGGGACTCCACGATGACTAAATTCTTCGCCATATACTCCATCTCCTTAATATATTTAATAAACCAAACCAATGGTCATTTTTATAGCAAGAAACTTCGTAAAATATACACCACCCAGAATTACAATTCAAGGTAAAAATTTATTTTTCTAAAAGATTATTTATAAAGGGCATACATTTTGAACAAATGTTTATTTTATTGAACCAATTTTTATAATTATAACCTTGCATTTAGTGTTAACATCTCTCGTAAGGGTTTTATGTATTAGGAGGTTAATTATGTATTGTTCTGTAAAAACCGCCGTTCTCACGGGAATTGAGAGCAAAATTGTAACATGTGAATCTGACGTCTCAAACGGTTTACCGTACTTTGCTATAGTGGGACTTTTGTCGACAGAAGTCAAGGAGTCTCGCGAGCGAGTTAAAACGGCACTGAAGAATTCTCACGTCAGACTACCAACTTCAAAAATCACCGTAAACATCTCTCCCGCCTCAATACGAAAGTCAGGTACAGGTTTCGATCTACCGATTGCAGTATCCATTATGGGAGCAACAAATCAGGTAAGTACAAAACAATTAGACGAAGTTCTGATGATCGGAGAAATGACTCTTTCAGGTGAGATTCTTCCTGTTAAAGGCGTACTTTCCGCCGCCATCTCATGCAAGGAAGCAAATATCCCTTACATTCTAGTCCCTAAGGATAATGCTCCCGAAGCATCGCTGATACCAGATATAAAGGTCATCCCAGTTAGCCACCTTCGAGATGTCATATCCATCTTTAGAGATGAAACCGATTTAGATACACTGCTTTTTCACCCCGACGGGAAAAAGCATAAAACCAACACTTGCTCAAAAGACTTTAAAGATTTAAAAGGCAATCGTCACATGAGACGTGCACTCGAGGTTGCTGTATCCGGAATGCATAATCTCCTCATGATAGGCCCGCCTGGAGCAGGAAAGACTATGGCAGCATCATGTGTTCCATCAATACTACCCCCGATGACTCCAGAGGAAAAAATAGAGATTTCAAAGATATATTCAGCGGCGGGGCTTTTTCAAGAGGACAATTCTCTAATCGAAGAAAGACCATTTAGAGCTCCTCACAACACCATTTCAAAATACGGACTAGTCGGAGGTGGTGCATCTCCTCTTCCTGGCGAAATCACTTTATCTTCAGGAGGAGTTCTGTTCCTGGATGAAATTCTCGAATTCAAGAAAGACTCTCTCGACCTTCTCAGACAACCTATGGAAGACCACGTCATCACCATTAGTCGTTCAAAGAATCAGATTACATATCCTGCAGATTTCATGCTGATTGCAGCATCCAATCCATGTCCTTGCGGACACTTTCCAGATTTAAAGAAATGTCACTGTAGCGAAACCGAAATCCATCGATATCTGTTTTTAGGAACGTGCATAAACATAAATTCTCTGGTATTCTCACCTAAATCTAAATCTGACGCAAAGATATCAAGAAAAGACCTGTGATTG
>DAISYI010000018.1:21485-23788 GCA_036825385.1 Lachnospiraceae bacterium
ACGAGGACTCAAAGACGATTCAAAAACGTGTCATGGATGCTCTCATGATTCAAAAAGAGCGCTTCAAAGGAACTGAAATTCTCTTCAACAGTCGAATACCGTCATCAAAAATCGAAACTTATTGCTCTCTTAAAGATGACGTAAAGGATTATCTCACAAAGCGATTAGAGTCTATTGATATAAGCATGCGCGCTTACAACAAACTTCTCAAGATATCTCGAACCATTGCTGATTTAGACAGTTCAAAAGATATCGAAAGGAAGCACTTAGACGAAGGCATAATGTACATCATGAAAGGAAGACAATGGCAAAGCATATTCTAAATAAGGATTTTGAAAATAATAAATATGAAGTTTGGTTCAGCATGCTAAAGGACATACCGCTGAAGATAAGAATGAATCTGATTGAAGATTTGCATTGTGCAAAAAACATCTTTGAAGCTGACGAAATCAGCTTGCTCGAGACAAAAGGAATGGACTTAAACCACCTCACATATTTAATGAAGGAGAAAAACAAATCCCCCGATTCCATATATGAAGCAATTTTAAATCAAGATATTGATCTGGTATCAATTGAGAATGAAAACTATCCGCTTCTACTTCGCGACATTCCAGACAAACCATATTCGCTCTTCTACAAGGGCAAATTCCCACAGCCCACTATTCCCTCGATTGGAATAGTCGGAGCCCGAATGTGCACGAATTACGGAGCCAGAATGGCATACGATATTGCACACACACTCGCTGGTTCATCCTACAATATTGTTTCCGGTATGGCGCTCGGAATCGATAGACATGCTCACGCAGGTGCATTAGACGCAAATGGAATGACAACAGCTGTACTCGGCTGCGGTGTCGACATATGTTATCCAGGAAAAAACAAGGATCTCTACAATAGAATTATTGAGAATGGATGTGTGCTGTCCGAGTACACTCCAGGGACACAGGCCGTGTCACAGTTTTTTCCCAGAAGAAACCGAATAATTAGCGGTATGACATCAGCTCTGGTCGTAACAGAAGCCAGAATTAAAAGCGGTTCATTAATTACTGCAAACCTTTCCACCTCCTACAACCGCGATGTCTACGCTCTTCCCGGCAGAGTCTCTGACCCTCTTTCACGAGGGACAAACAATCTCATTCAGGAAGGCGCAATCGTTCTAGAATCGATAAGTTTCCTCTCAAAGGATCTAGAAGAAAAACACGGCACAACAGTACTTGAGCCTTCCATCCTCACAGATATTTCGCTTACGGAGAATGAACAGATTGTTCTTTCTGAAATCGATTATTATGCGCTACACATTGATTCTATTTTGGAAAAAGCTTCCCCTCTAAACGAGGAATCAATTTACCAGTGCATAAACACACTAAAAGAAAAAGGAAAGATCAAAGAGATCTTTCCTGACTATTTCGTAAAAAACTAACGTTTATTATGGAGTACCTCTCGGCGGATGTAATCAAAAGTAGCATCCTCTCCTTTTTCAGCGACCATAGTTAGAAGTCGTTCTAAAAGCTCAGCCGAATCCTTGTGGAGAAGATAGTGCCACTTTCCTCTTTCATAGTAGCGAAGTGCACTATCATCTCTATATTCATCTTTTTGATATATCTTACTTGCAGACAAACGGTCTATAAACATTTCTACAACATATTTCTCGGGCATTCGCATACCTTCCATCGGAAGGTTAGGATCACCTTTTGTAGAGTAATCTATCCAATACTCCATATGATGCTTGTTTCTGCCCTTGTGATGGAGCCACGCTGAAGTATATCCTTTTTCCTCGCGTTCAGCAGCATTTGGGCTTCTATACCCTTGATAATACTTGACGCCAATCCAAAACTCACTAGGTGAATACTTAGACATATCATGTGTGAGTCCCTGCCAGTATAATCCAACCTTGAAGCATCCTCTTCTCACAAGTTTCTTATGAGATAGTATTGTATTTAAATGACCGCAAAATCTTTGCCAAAAATTCATTACTCTTTCGTCTTTCCAATAAGAATTGTAAGTGTTCCGCCTGGTACACTTATCGTATTCTGGTCGTCGAGAAGTCTATCCTTCTCTGGCCATTTATCGTCACCTGTATTTGCAACGAAGTACCATTTCCTCTTCTTAAGAAGCGTAGGAAGAGCGAAGTTCTCATCTTCCAAATAGAAATTAAAGAGAAGCATTACATCCTCTTCTTTCTTCGACTCTCCATAGACTCCGGCATAAAGAATACCAACTGCTTTTCTATCTTCAGAAAGCCATACAGTCCATGGTTCTCTTCCATGATAACTCAAATCAGGAAGGCCAAAATGTTTTGGATC
>DAISYI010000018.1:23798-25561 GCA_036825385.1 Lachnospiraceae bacterium
GAACGCTAGAAAGAACGGAGTGAGCTTTTCTAAATTCGATAAGCTTTTTCACATACTCTCTAAACTCCTTAGTACGCTTTCTATTGTTGAAATTCACCCATCCGATTCTATTATCCTGACAATACGGATTGTTATTTCCATCCTGTGAATTTAAGACTTCATCACCAGACTGAATAAGCGGAATGCCCTGTGAGAAAATACATGCCGCAAGTGAAGTTCGACAGTTCTTAAATCTTACATTCCATACCAATCTGCTATTTGTCTCACCTTCAGCACCATAGTTATCACTGAAGTTAAAATTATTTCCATCTCTATTATCTTCGCCATTTGCTTCATTGTGTTTTTCCTTATACGAAAAACTATCCAGAAGCGTATAGCCTGAATTTGAAGATGCTGCATAGTTTACAAATCCAAAATGTTCATTCTGACGACGCATCATATTTGTAAACTCGATGATGCTTCCATCTTTGTGATTTGTAAGCTTTCTAAGCGGATACATAAATGCTGTGTCATTCACGAAGAGATGACGGTTATAGCCATCTTCTTTCTCGAGAAGTCCACTCGGATAATTGTCATAGTAAATATTTACATTGCTGAGAAATGGATCCTTCGCAATTCTTTCTATCGGACTGCTTAACCCTATGATATGGAATCCATCGATATGATATTCCTGATTCCAATATTTCAAACAGGAAAGAATCATATCCTCATCACAGCCCTCTTCAAATGACATTTCCATGATAATCTGCATGCCCTTCTTATGAATAGCATGCACCATTTTTCTCATGTTTTTATCTACGTCTTCGCCACCGAAGTATGAAGCCTTAGGCGCAAAGTATGACGCCTTTGCATAACCCCAATAATTCACCTTGTCGAGAGCAGTTACAACTGTATGTGTTCGACCTTTTTTATCGATAGTTCTCTTAGGTTCGAAGAAGCATTCCTCAAAATCATACAGAGGCTGGAACTCAAGTGTGTTTACACCCAACTCTTTTAAATAAGGCAATCTCTGAATCACACCGAGATAATTACCTTTCTTCGCCTCTGAAAGGGAATGGTCCATAGTGAAACCACGCATATGCATTCTGTATATAATGTGATTGTTCGTAGGAATAAGCGGACTTTCATCTTTAAACTCTCTATTATCCGTCTTAAAACCACAGAAAACCTTAAAGTCGTCCTTCTTACGATTACTATCATTCCACACTTCACGTCCTATAATTCTACGCGCGTATGGATCTAGTTTTTTCACGGAATTCTCTTCGAATAGATATCCATAATTCTTATGATCAATGCCAGAAACAGACACAGAAATAACACGACCAAAACGATACTTCTCATCGAGTAAAATCTTTGTGGCCTTTCTGCTCTTTCTTTCAATCAATATGAGATATGGATCTTCCTTTGATTTTACTTCAAATGTAAAGGTAGTATAACCATCCTTTATCTGAACGCCAAACTGTTTGAAATCCCCTACTTTTAATTTGTAATTCATGTCTTTTTCCTTTATCTATTTCAGCCTGATGTTAATTCTACCTTTTTTGCTCATCCGATACAATACTCGAAAGCTGAAGTTCATCTATAAAAAGAGATTTTCCATATTGCTTCTCCCCAATTAGAAGCGGAAAGCTTATATAAAGCTCCTTCTTTGCACGAGTAAGAGCCACATAGAACATTCGCCGTTCCTCTTCTATATCGCCGGCGGACTTAGCTTTATTACTAGGTGTAATACCATCGCAAGCAGAAATAATGTAAACCACTTT
>DAISYI010000019.1:0-223 GCA_036825385.1 Lachnospiraceae bacterium
GATAGAGATGCTATCCAGGCTGAAATCACACAGCTTACAACAGAAATTGATCGTGTATCTGAGACAACTATGTTCAACGAGACATACCTTCTTAAAGGTGATCAGACTAAGCCTTCAAAGACAATTAACCTTAAGGCTCATGATGCTGGTCTTGCAGGATCTCTCGTAGATAATGGTGATGGTACAGCTACATTCACAATGGATAAACTTAAAGTCGGCGATA
>DAISYI010000019.1:233-722 GCA_036825385.1 Lachnospiraceae bacterium
GTTCGGAATTTCGCGTTCGGTACTTCTTGGCAGCGGTCTTAAAGTCGGCGATAAGATTACTATCGGTGGTAAGCAGTATACAATCGGTGGATCAGCTGGCGATGTTAAAGAGAAAGTTATGGAAGCTCTTTATCCAAAGGTTACAGGTGGCGGAAAATATGGTTCAGCAGGTTCTACACCTAAGGTTGGCGACGTTCTTATGGTTAACGGAGCTAAGTATACATATTTCGCATCTGGTATTAATGGGAATAAAGAATCATTCGCAAAAGGTTGGTATATTCTTGATCCTACAGCTACTCAGGAAACAACAGGTAGACAGATTTCAGATATCTTCGTACCAGGCGCTGAGATCGTTGCAAATGGTAAGTCATATCACATCAATAAAGATGAGGATAACAACAATGTTGATGATTTGAATACAGCTATTATCACAATCGACAAGGCTTATGAACTTGCAGCAAAAGAGCTTAAAGATGCTAACGGCATTGG
>DAISYI010000019.1:732-14989 GCA_036825385.1 Lachnospiraceae bacterium
GCTTTCATTCAACCTTCACGTTGGTGCTGATGCTGATATGACAAACAAGATTAACGTAGCTATCGGACCTTTGAACACAAACTTCCTTGGACTTACAGGAATCAATGTATCAGATACAACAGGTATGGCAGCTACATATGCTATCGATGCAATCGGTGATGCTCTTCAGAAGATTTCAGCACAGAGATCTTCACTCGGTGCTATCCAGAACCGTCTCGAGCATACAATTGCTAACTTGGATAACATTTCTGAGAACACAACAGCAGCTGAATCACGTATCCGTGATACAGATATGGCAGCAGCAATGGTTGAGTATTCTAAGAATAACATCCTTGCTCAGGCTGGCCAGTCAATGCTCGCACAGGCAAATCAGTCAACACAGGGTGTAATGAACCTCCTTCAGTAAGACTGAATACCTCAGGAATCGTCCTGAATATAAAAGACATAACGAGAAGCAGCAGAGAAATCTGCTGCTTCTTTTTTGTGTTGTTTATTATAGAGTTAAAGTGATGTGTGATACTTCGGCTTGGTTGGAGGCGCTTTGGTGACTGGTGTACTGCCAATTCGATTATTTGCGAACGTTGGCAGTACAGAAAAAGCAAGATATGCTCCGCAAGGTCGGAAATTGTACTGCCAAACAAGCTTTTTTCTAAGCATGGCAGTACACCTATAAAAACAAGCACGTATTTACGAGATATTTCCTCGAAAATACGTGCTTTTGTATTTTTTTTATGATAAAATGCATTTTGCATACAATAATCATAGTGAATACAATAGGTGAAAACATGGGCAAAGAGACAGTTAGTATCAAAGCGCCAGCGAAGATAAATCTCGGGTTGGATATCACTGGACGTCGCGAAGATGGCTATCATCTCGTAAAAATGATCATGCAGACAGTATCTCTGTATGACGAAATCACAGTGACGAAGACATCTGAAGGAGTAGATATGGAGCTTTTTACGGCATCAGAAATGATGGCGAAAGCAAACATTCCAGTCGATGAGAAGAATCTTTGCGTTAAAGCGGCTATGCTTATGAAAGAAAGATATAATCTCGATGGTGGTTTCCATATCATGCTTAGAAAGGTGATTCCTTCTGAGGCTGGGCTTGCAGGTGGCAGTTCAGATGCGGCTGCGACAATGAAAGCAATCAGAGAGCTTCATGACATAGATGCATCTGATGAAGAACTTATGGAACTTGCACTCGAACTTGGTGCAGATATTCCATATTGCATTTTGCAGGGGACAGCTCTTGCTGAAGGGATTGGCGAGAAGCTCACTAAGCTTCCTGATATGCAGAAGACAGATGTCGTATTAGTAAAGCCGGATGTGGCGGTTTCGACAGCAGAAGCTTATCAGGCTATTGATAGTGCTGCTTCTTATGCACATCCAAATATTGATGAAATTGCAAAATTGCTTGGTGCAAACCAGGTTGAAGATATAGGTGTATTCCTAGGAAATGTTTTTGAAGATATGGTTATCAAAAACTATCCTGAGATTCACGAAATCAAGCAGGAACTTAGAGAGCATAAGTCTATTGCGGAACTTATGAGTGGAAGCGGTTCCTGTGTATATGGTCTCTTCAGAAATGAAGAAGATGCTAAAGTGGCGGAAAAACACTTTAAGGATTCATATCCAAATTATCAAGTATTCAGGGCTAAAACAATTTAATGGCCTGTGGGGAGGAACTTATGAAAGAAGAATTTGTATTAAACATGAATGCGTATCTACCACTTAGAGATGTCGTTTTTCAGACACTCAGAGATGCGATTTTAAAAGGTGAACTCAAGCCAGGTGAAAGACTTATGGAAATGCACCTCGCTGAGAAGCTCGGTGTAAGCCGTACACCTATACGTGAAGCAATCAGAATGTTGGAAAAAGAAGGCCTCGCAGTTACAATTCCTAGAAAAGGTGCGCAGGTCGCAAAGATGACAGAGAAAGACCTCGAAGATGTTCTCGAAATCAGAGAGGCGCTTGATGAACTTTCTGTTCGTTCTGCATGCAAGAGATGGACTGAAAGCGAACTTGAAGACTTGAAGGTCGCTACAGCTGATTTTGAAAAAGCTGTAAAAGGTAAAGATGTACGTGACATCGTAGATAAGGATGAAAGATTCCATGATGTAATTTATATGATGTCACAGAATGATAAACTGATCGAGATTATTGGTAATCTTCGTGAGCAGATGTATCGTTACAGATATGAATATGTAAAAGATACTTCAAATTATAAGAGACTCGTTTCTGAACATCAGAAGATTCTCGAAGGAATAACACGCCGTGATACGGAATTCGTTACAGAAATCATGCATCAGCATCTTTCAAATCAGGTAAATGCTGTACGTGAGACAATCCGTGAACAGCAGCTTTAAGGAGAAATATGTCATTTAATAGAACAAGTGGTACAGATGTATCAATTAGGTTCAAAACAGATATAAACCCAGCAGAAGAGTATGAAGGACTTCGTTCAGATGAAACCTTTACTTACAAAGGGAAGTTATACGAACAGGAAGATGGATTCTTCGTACGTTATGAAGATTCTGGGGCAAAAGCTTCAATCAAGCAAAAAGGAAATGCTATCGTAGTTACTAATGCTGGTAACGCTGGAAATAGAATGTTCTTCGAAGAAGGACAGGATACACAAGTCCTCTATCAGACAGCCGCCGGTCCAATGGAACTTACAGTAAAAACAAAAAAAGCACAAGTACTTCGCACTACAGAGAAGATTACTCTAAAGCTTGATTATAAAATCTATATGAACGGAAGAGTACTTTCACAGTACAAACCGGTAATTGAAATTGTTTTCTAACTTGTCCTCGCGTGACGGACATGAGTCTATCGTGTTGAGCGTATAGGGGATGTGTGTTGATGAGGGTATTCCTGAACACGAAATAATAAAAAAGGAATTTTTGCGTTTTATTGCAAAAATTCCTTTTCTTATTTTTCGTGTTCAAATTAAGTCTTGTAAACTTACTTCTTGAGCGAATCTCTTTCTGCTCTTAAGTCATTAGTCTTCTTAAGAAGTCTCTGTCTAAAAGAAACTTTCTTCTTCTTTCCGTTGTTCTCAGACTTGCCATGAAGTCCTCTAACAGATGTGATGTAAAGACCACTAACTGTAGCTTTTACTTCCTTCTTTACTGGAATCTCGTCGAAGATGCTAGCATCACAGATGAGGTTCATCATACGAGGTCCAATTTTTGCCTTTACGATTGGAAGCTTAGGATTTCTAGCATACCAAGGAGTGTTCTTTGTAACAGAATCTGGAAGACCAGCATTCTTGAGACGAAGTTTCTTCTTGTCTACAATAAGCATTGAAACCTGCTGAGCCATAGCTGCGATCTGTTCCTGCTGAACAGCCTGCTTAGCTTCGGCTTTCTTTCCGAGGAAGTAAAGTGCGATAGTCATTGCAATCATAACTGCAAGGATGACTAAAAGAATAATAACTGGTGTTGGCATTGTAATCCTCCAATATATATTGTATTAAATTTTTTACATTCAAAAATGTCTACGTTACGCTGCCTCTACATAGACACCGTTAAATTCTAACAAATAGCGGCTGAAAAAGCAATGAAGATTTATTCTGGTAAAAACATATAACTTTACAACAGAATCTTTAAATTTGAAGCCGTAAATGTTAAAATTTAAAAAGTTGCGATTATAAAAGAAAGGGTTTATATAAAATGAAGAAAAGACAGCTAGTTATGCCACTCATCATTGCTTCAATGGTTCTCACAGCATGTGGCGGTACAAAAAGTAGCATGGACGTGAAATACAAAGTCGCAGACTATGTAACACTTCCAAAGAATTATAAGAATCTCGAAGTAGAAGTTACTGGAGATTATGATTACACAGAGGAGAAGTATAATTCATATCTTGGGTCTGTTCTTTCATCAGCGCCATATATCAAAGATACAGAGAAGACAACTGTAGCAGCTGATTCTATCGTAAATGTTGATTACGTTGGAAAGAAAGATGGAAAGGCATTCGATGGTGGTTCACAGAACGGTGCTACTATCGATGTGAAGAATAATTGTGATCCTACAAGTGGTTCATCATTTATCGAAGGATTTACAGCAGGTCTCGTAGGAGCTAAGGTTGGCCACTCAGTTGATTCGAAGGTTACATTCCCAGCTGATTACCAGTCAACAGAACTCGCAGGAAAGGAAGTGACATTCACTTTCAAGGTTAATTATATTGCGAAAAAGCCTACACTCGATACACTTACAGATGAATACGTAAACACAAACTTTAAGACAAAGACAGTCGACGATTTTAAGAAGAAAGTAGAAGACAACGTAAAGGCTAGCCTTTCAAACCAGAAACAGTCAGATGTAAGAACTGCTGTGATGGAGAAGATGGTAAAGGAATCAAAAGTTAAGTACCCAGCAAATCTTGTAAATGCAAGACTTAAAGAGTTCAAAACTAGATTCAGAAAAGAATACAAAATCGAGAAAGACCAGTCGCTTGAGGAATATGTAAAGAAAAACCTCAACATGACATACAAAGAGTTTGAGAAAGAAGCTAAGAAGAATCTCAAAGAGAACATGAAGACAGAGCTTATCTTCGAATATGTTGCAGAGAAGCAGAATATCAAGTTTGATGAGAAAGGTTATAAGAAGTTCATTAAGAGCCTTAAGTCTTCAAACAATATTTCTACTACAACAGAGCTCTATGAAACATTTGCGCCAAACGCAGAAGCTGGTAAGGCATATCTTAAGAAAATGTATGTATGCACAAAGGCAATTAACTACTGCCAGAAGCATGCAAAAGTTACAGTAAAACCTGCTCAGCAGACAGCACAGTAAAGGTTTACTTATACTATGGCCTTATGCTATAATTTAGCGAGTATTATTGAATAGAAGGGAGCTTTATTATGAAACATATTAAGACTTTAAAAACAAAGCGTCTTCAGAAAACAGTAAAGAACGGCGGATGTGGCGAATGCCAGACATCATGCCAGTCAGCTTGCAAGACATCTTGCACAGTTGGTAACCAGAGCTGTGAGCATAACGACTAATACTTAACATTAATGAGCCGCGGATCACAGGAAATTGTGGTTCGGGGCTCTTGTTATGCAAGCACTCACGGGGATGGGGGCAAACTAAAAAGAAAGATAGATAGAAGAAATGGTACATCAGTTTAAAAATAACGGTTATAACATCGTTCTCGACGTACAGAGTGGTGCTATACATGTAGTTGATGAGGTTACATACGATCTCATCGCAATTTTCGAAAACAATTCTAAGGAATATGTCGTTGACGAAATTCACAAGAAATATAGTGATATCCCTGTAGAAGAGATTGAAGAAATCTATGATGAAGTTCAGGAACTTGTAGATGACGAATCGCTCTTCACACCGGATATCTATGAAGATAAAATCGCAGAATTCTCAACTCGTCGCGAAACTGTAGTAAAGGCACTCTGCCTTCACATCGCGCACGATTGTAACCTCGCTTGTAGATATTGTTTCGCGGATGAGGGTACATACAATGGTCAGAAGAGAGAACTCATGCCACTTGAAGTAGGTAAGCAGGCTCTCGATTTCCTTATCGAGAATTCAGGAAACAGAAAGAATCTCGAAGTTGACTTCTTCGGTGGTGAACCTACTCTGAACTGGGGTGTCGTAAAGGCACTCGTAGAGTACGGACGTGAACGTGAGAAGGAGACAGGAAAAAACTTCCGATTTACACTTACTACAAACGGTGTGCTTCTCAATGATGAGATGATGGAATTTGCAAATAAAGAAATGCACAATGTAGTAATGTCAGTAGATGGTAGAAAATCAGTACATGATTACATGAGACCATCACGTGGTGGTCAGCCATCATATGACAGAATCATGCCTAAGTTCAAGAAGTTCGCTGAATCTAGAAATCAGATGAACTACTATGCTAGAGGAACTTTCACTAGAAATAACCTCGATTTCTCAGAAGATGTTATTTCACTTGCGAACGAAGGTTTTAAGCAGATTTCTGTAGAACCAGTAGTAGCTCCACCAGAAGCGGACTACTCAATCAGAGAAGAAGATGTTCCAAAGATTCTCGAACAGTACGATCTTCTCGCTAAGGAAATGCTCAGAAGATATAAGACTGACGAAGACTTCAACTTCTTCCACTTTATGATTGACCTCGAAGGTGGTCCTTGTGTTTACAAGAGACTTTCGGGATGTGGAGCTGGTACAGAGTATCTCGCAGTAACACCTCAGGGTGATCTTTATCCATGTCATCAGTTCGTCGGAAACGAAGAATTCCTCATGGGAAATGTTCGCGAAGGACTTAAGAATACAGAACTTCAGGGTAAGTTTAAATGTGCAAATGTTTATGCTAAGCCAGAGTGTAAGAACTGCTTTGCCAGATTCTACTGTTCTGGTGGATGTCAGGCAAATGCTTATAACTTCTCAGGAGATATCCTTGGAAACTACGCTATCGGATGTGAACTTCAGAAGAAGCGTATCGAATGCGCTATTATGTTGAAAGCAGCAGAAGAGGAAATCGACGCTGAGAGGGAAGAAAATAAATAAAGAGGAGTAGAGTAAAATGAAACGCATGAAGAAAAAACAAGGGGTAGCGGCTCTCTTAGTGCTAATCGCAGCCGTGATTTTTTTCGGATGGTATACAGCAGGTATACTTAACCGTACAGTAAAGGGTGACAAGGACAGCGTAAAGCTCGGACTTGACCTCGCTGGTGGTGTAAGTATTACATACGAGGTAGTAGGAAAGACTCCTACAGAAACTCAGCTTGATGATACAGTTACTAAGCTGAAGACTCGTATCGAGAACGACCTCGGAAAGAATAATACAACAGAAGCCAATGTTTATAAGATTGGAAAGAAGAGAATTGGTGTAGAAATCCCTGGTGTTAAGGATGCAAATGCACTCCTTGAACAGCTCGGAACACCTGGTAACCTTTACTTCATCCTACCTACAGGTAAGGACGGCTCAGCAAACTACACAATGGGTTCAAATGGTGAGTATGTTCTTGCAAAAGGAAAGACAATCAAGTCACTTAAGAAAGATGGTTCTATTCTCCTTAATGGTTCAGCTATTAAATCGGCTGAAGGTGGCTATTCATCGGATCAGACTACTGGAAATCAGCAGCCTATCGTACAGCTTACACTTAAAGATAAAGGTGCAAAGAAATTCTACGAAGCTACAAAGGCAAATGTAGGAAGTACAATCGGTATCTACTATGATGGTAAGTTTGTAAGTGTGCCTACAGTAAAGCAGGCTATCGAAGGTGGTACATGCCAGATTGATGGTATGAAAGATATCGATGAAGCTAAGCAGCTTGCATCATACATTCGTATCGGTGGACTTGATATCGAAATCAAAGAGCTTTCATCTGAAGTAGTAGGTGCTTCACTTGGTACGGATGCGCTTAGCACATCACTTCTTGCTGCTGGAATCGGACTTCTCATCGTAATGGCATTCATGGCTATTATGTACAAGGCACTCGGTCTTGCAGCTGACCTCGCACTTGCTCTTTACACAGAGCTTATCGTATGTATCCTTTACTGGTTCGGTATCACACTTACACTTCCAGGTGTAGCTGGTATCATCCTCGGTATCGGTATGGCGGTTGATGCTAACGTTATTATCTTCTCACGTATCAGAGAAGAAATCGGTGTAGGACATTCAGTAGGTTCATCTATCGATGCAGGTTTCGGCAAAGCTATGTCAGCTATCATCGATGGAAACGTAACTACACTTATCGCTGCAGCAGTTCTCGGAGTAATCGGAACTGGTACAGTAAAGGGATTCGCTATTACACTTGCAATCGGTGTACTCCTTTCACTGTTCTCTGCAGTACTTATTTCAAAACTTATCGTTCGTTCATTCTTCGCAGTAGGAATCAAGAGCGAGAAAGCATATGGAAAGACTGTTCACGACAAGTCATTTAGCTTCGTACGTAAATCTGTAGTCTTTTTCCTCATCTCAGTCATCATCATCGGAACTGGTGTGGTAAGTATGATTGTGAACGGAACTAAGACAGGCAGACCTCTCGCATACTCACTTGAGTTTGCTGGTGGTACAGCTACAACAGTTAAAATGAACAAAAACTACACTGTAGATGATATCAATAAGGAAGTAGTTCCTGTAGTTGCTAAGACACTTGGAACAAATGATATTCAGACACAGGCTGTAGATCAGGATAGCAGCATCGTAATCAAGACTCCTTCTCTCAACCTTGAGAAGAGAGAGAAACTTAATGCAGCTCTTAAGAAGGAATTCGGTGTAACAGAGAAGAATATTTCATCTAGAAATATCTCTGCTATGATCGGTAAAGAAATGAGACATGAGTCTACAGTAGCCGTTCTTGTAGCCGTATTCTTCATGCTTCTTTACATCTGGTTCAGATTCAAGGACATCAGATTCGGTTCAGCAGCTATAATTGCTCTTGCACATGACGTGCTCGTAACTATTACAGTTTATGCAGTGCTTCGACTTTCAGTAGGTAGTGCGTTCATCGCCTGCGTACTCACGATCATCGGTTACTCAGTAAACGATACTATCGTTATCTTCGATAGAATTCGTGAGAATATGAAAGCTAAGCATGCAAAGAAGAATGCTACATTTGAAGATCTTCAGGATCTCGCTGATAAGTCAATCACAGAGAGCTTCCAGAGATCACTTTCTACATCATTTACTACAGCAGTAATGGTACTTATGCTTCTCATCCTGGGTGTATCTACAATCAAGGAATTCGCACTTCCACTTCTCGTAGGTGTAATCTGCGGTACATATTCCTCAATTTGTGTAGCTACAGAACTCTGGCTCTTCATGCACAAGAGAGCTGAGAAGCGCGCTGAAAAAGCAGAAAGCGCTAAAGCAGCATTTGAAAAATAAAATTATTTGGAGGATATCATGATTGATATAAAAGTACTCAGAGAGAATCCTGAGGCAGTTAAAGAAAATATCAAGAAGAAGTTTCAGGATAGTAAGCTTCCTCTCGTAGACGAAGTAATCGAATTCGACGAGAGACTTAGAGCTGCAAAGCAGGAAGGGGATGACCTTCGTGCTGAGAAGAACCAGGTTTCAAAACAGATTGGTGCTCTCATGCAGCAGGGAAAGAAAGATGAAGCTAATGAAGTAAAGACTAAGGTTGCTGAGATTTCAGCTCGTATTAAAGAGCTTGAAGAGGAAGAGGCAAAGTGCGAAGAAGAAGTAAGAACACGTATGCTTCGCATCCCTAACTTCATCGATCCTTCAGTTCCTATCGGAGAGGATGATTCAAAGAATGTAGAAATCGAGAAGTATGGCGAACCTGTAGTTCCTGATTTCGATGTTCCATATCATACAGAAATCATGGAAAGATTCGACGGAATCGACATGGATGCAGCTGGTAAGGTTGCAGGAAATGGTTTCTACTACCTTATGGGAGATATCGCAAGACTTCATTCTGCAGTACTTTCATATGCAAGAGATTTCATGATTGATAAGGGATTCACTTATGTAATCCCTCCATATATGATTCATAGCAACGTAGTAAACGGTGTTATGAGTTTCGATGAGATGGAAGCTATGATGTACAAGATCGAGGGAGAGGATCTCTACCTCATCGGTACATCTGAGCATTCTATGATCGGTAAGTTCATCGATACAATTAATGATGTAGAGAACATGCCATATACTTACACAAGCTACTCACCATGTTTCCGTAAGGAAAAAGGTGCTCACGGAATCGAAGAGCGTGGTGTTTACAGAATCCACCAGTTCGAGAAGCAGGAAATGATCGTAGTATGTGAGCCAGAAGAGGCTTGGGATTGGTACAATAAGCTCTGGTCATACACAGTAGAACTCTTCAGATCAATGGACATCCCTGTACGTACTCTTGAGTGCTGTTCAGGAGACCTTGCAGATCTCAAGGTTAAGTCATGTGACGTAGAAGCATGGTCACCACGTCAGAAGAAGTACTTCGAAGTAGGTTCATGCTCTAACCTCGGCGATGCTCAGGCTCGTCGTCTTAAGATTAGAGTTCGTGATAAAGAAGGAAATAAGCATTTTGCAAATACACTTAATAACACAGTAGTTGCTCCACCTAGAATGCTTATCGCTTTCCTTGAGAACAACTTAAATGCTGATGGATCAATCAACATTCCTGAAGCACTTCGTCCATACATGGGCGGCAAAGAAAAGCTTGTTCCAAAGCACTAATTGAGAATATGAATAATGCCCATCTCCATAAGGAGATGGGCTTTTTTATTACATATTCTATGCAAATGTCTTAGGCTTATACTGTATCTCGCTTACATTGTAAACTGTAACAAACGCATCTGGATCAACCTTCTTGATATAAGCCATAAGCTTCTGATATTCCATCTTATCTACAATAGTGATGATTTCATCACGTTTCTCTAAGTTATAAGCACCAATTGCCTGATAGAGTGTAGCTCCTGACTTCAAATCGTGAAGGATATACTGACGGATATCCTCGAGTTTAGGACTTACGATACATACGCGACGCTTGAGGCTTCTGTTGAAGATGAAGTGATCGAGAACGAGTCCATTAAAGTAAGTTCCGATGAGTGAAAGGATACCTGTCTTTGCGTCGAATGCGAAGAATGCTGACATAGCGATGAGAATTCCGGCACCTGACATAGCAGTTCCGAGAGGCATCTTAAAATACTTGTGAAGGATCATCGCAACGATATCGAGACCGCCTGATGATGCATTCATATTAAAGAGAATACTCTGACCGAGACTCATAATCAGGACGAAACAAACTACATCGATGGCAGCTGATTCATTCACTGATGTGAAGTTCGGGAATAAGTGCTCGAATACTCCGAGGAATATAGGGAGTAGGATAGATGTGTAAACTGTCTTCGCTCCGAATGCATGTCCGCAAAGTATGAAACCGATAATCAGAAGTACTACGTTCATAATCATCGTAAGTGTAGCGACTGTAAGTGGCATAAAGTGTGAAAGCACGATAGCCAAACCTGAAATGGATGAGATTGCTACATTCGCTGGCATCTGGAAGAAATAAACTGCCGCAGCGATGATTAAAGTAGCAAAGGTCATGTTAAAAAGGTCTTTTGCAATAGATAATTTCTTCATATAAATAACTCCAATATCTATGAATTAAGAACTATGAAACCATTCTCGTTTCCTCTCATACCACGAGATCTTCTGTGAGAGAACATCATATCTGCATTGTCATATGTGCAGATGCCACTAAAATGAATGTTCTCAGGGGAGATTCCCGAAGAAGTAAGCGTATGATAAATCGCAGCCCACATATCGAGGTGATAGTGAGAACGGTCTGTTTGTATAAATATATCCTTCCATTTATCTTCTGGATAAGCTTCCTTAAATCTAGAAATTACATCTTCTGTTACTTCATAGAAAGCCCCAGACATGGACGGACCAATAACACATATTATATCAGAAAGCTTGGAACCAGTAGTATCGAAAAGTTTTACTGTCTTCTGTGAAATCTGTTCAACTGTGCCCTTCCAGCCAGAGTGAACCAGGGCGATTTTTCGCATCGTAGGATCTACGAAGAATACTGGAACACAGTCAGCAAAAGTTGCAGTGAGACAGATTCCTTTTTTGTCAGTCCATAAGCCGTCAATTTCTGAAAGTTTAAGCGCGCACTCTTCGCCGATAGCAAGTGATTCATCAGCATATTCTATATTTGTCGTATGCACCTGATCTGTCATAACGATATGCTTTAAATTAGTGTGCATTTCTCGAGCGACGATTGAATAGTTCTCGCGAAGATTATCTACGGAATCATTCCTTGCAAAACCTAGATTCAAAGTCCCTAAATCCCCTTTACTTATACCACCGAGAAGTGTAGTAAAGCAAGCGTTGATGCATTCGATTTTGTCTAAGCTTTTAAAGCGAATTAAAGGAATCTCACCGCTTGTATCCAAATAAGCATCGTGTAAGTCTTTATCATTATAAAATGAAGGATTTACAAAAGAGAGTTTAGAATCTGAAGCAACAGTTTCTTCTATATATTTAATGTGAGGCTTTAAAGCTTTTTCCCAGGCGTCAGTTAGGCGGTCGAGTGACCATGCAGCGTTTGCTGGGGAGGATGATGGTAGACAGAGTGCCGTCTTTCCGCAAACTGGCTCTAAATATTTCTTATAGTATTTCTCTGCTGTCTTTCCGTTTACGAAGATTCGCTCGATATGCGAATTCTCGAGCACCGCGCGAATATCAATCGGCTTCACATTTGAAATAGAAGAATCGGAAGAACCGACGATGTCACACTCGTCGATTACATCGTAAAGTGCGATATGATGCTTTTTCAGAAACTCTTTCTTCTTATTTATATTTGTTTCATCGGGACGAGCGGTTATCTCCTCTTCGGAAAAAGCATTATCTCTACCGTAAATATTATATATAATCTTCCAGAAGCGATTCTGGGGATGGCCGTAGTAAAACAGAGCTTCACGGGACTTTACAGAAGGGAAACTTCCGAGAATCAGGATGCGGCTATCCTCGTTGTAGAGCGGTGGGAAAGTATGTGTTTGATGTGTTGCTTGATTCATGGATTGTCCTTTCTTGTATTTTTTTATAAAAAAATTATGAATTCTGGTCATTTTTGTGTATAATGGATTAGGTAACGTTAAACAAAGTATGCTGGGAGGAACAGATATGTTTTGCTCAAATTGCGGGACAAACGTAGACGACAATACTAAGTTTTGTCCAAAATGTGGTGCTAATCTTAGCACTAACGAAAATACTAGCGTAGATCAGACACAAACAAATTATACAGGAAATGAGACAGCAAATGTAGATAATTCTGCAAATGCTACACAGGCACAGCCAACACAGCCTCAGAATTTCCAGAATCAGAATCAGGGATTCAATCAGGGATTTAATCAGGGGGGCTATCAGAATCAGGGATATCAGCAGAACCCTAATCAGGGATTTGCTAATCAGTATGGTCAGCAGCCAGCTGGTGGACAGAAGAAGTTCACAACACTCCTTAAGGATAAGAGAGTTATCGCAGGTATCTGCGTAGCAGTAGTAGCTATCATCGCTCTCATTGTATTCCTTGTAAAGCCAAAGACAATCAACCTCGACAAGTATGTAGTAATCGAGACAGAAGGTTACAACAAGGTTGGTACAGCAAAGGTTAAATTCGATACTATTAGATTTGAACAGGATAACGCTGGAAAGATTAAACTTAGAAAGAATCAGAATAGCAATATTAAGCTTCTTGAAAAACTCGAGTCTTATGGTATGACAGATGCTGCTTACACAAGATTCTTTGAGAATCAGGTTAAGTACGGCGGAGAACTTTCAAAATCATCTGACCTTTCAAATGGTGACGAAATCCGTTACACATGGAAAGACATCAACATTGCTGAACTTGAAAGCCTCTTCAAAGTAAAGATTAAAGCAAAGGGTGTTACACATACAGTATCAGGTCTTAAGAAAGTTAAGACAAAAGATGCATTCAGTGGTGTTACAGTTAAGTTCTACGGAAGAAACGGTTCAGGTTATGGCCGTGTAGTAGGAGCTAACTACTCACTTCACATGCAGATCAAGAAGAACTCAAACCTTAAGAATGGTGACAAGGTAACAGTTGAAATCAACACACAGTACCTTAACGACTTCATCAAGGCTAATGGATATGCTCCATCAAAGACAAAGAAGACATTCAAGGTTACAGGTCTTACAGAGTATGTAAACGATCTTTCAAAGCTTAGTGAGAAGGATATCGAAGCTATCACAAAGCAGTCAAAGGATCAGGTTACAGCTTGGGCTGCACAGAACTCACAGTTCTTCACACCAGGTGAACTTAAGTATGAAGGTATGTACCTTCTTAAGAGAAAGGAAAGCACATCAGATTATGCTGATATCGTAGTTGTTCTTTCTACAACAGTTTCATCTCCAGACGGAAAGTTCGAGCCTACAGGAATCTACTTCCCAGTTAGATACTCAATGGTTCGTAAGTCTGATGACAAGTTCACACTTGGCTCAGGAAGTATCCTCGGAAGAGTTACACTTAACAACGCTATCTACCTTTCAGGTTACACAGATGGCGCTACAATGTACAAGGAAATCATTACAGAGCAGATTGACCGTTATGAGCACCAGGTAATTGGTGATATCAAGCAGTTCGGTAACTAATTCTGATTTGAATTTGAATTGAACATAAAAATACCCGTCCTCGTAAGAGGACGGGTATTTTTGCATTTGAAATGTTATTTATTATTGTTTGATCTCTTTCTGAGTCTAGAATCGAGAATCTTCTTTCTGATTCTTAAGTTCTCAGGTGTGATCTCGAGAAGCTC
>DAISYI010000019.1:14999-19677 GCA_036825385.1 Lachnospiraceae bacterium
ATACGTTAAGCTCGATATCTTCCTGACGTGAGCATTCACCAACAATCATACCAGCGTAAACTTTCTCACCAGCACCGATGAAGAGTGTTCCTCTATCCTGTGCAGCGAAGAGACCGTAAGTAACTGATTCACCCTGCTCGAAAGCGATGAGGGAGCCGTTCTGACGGAATGTGATATCACCCTTGTATTCTTCGTAACCATCGAAGATAGTATTGATGATACCTGAACCCTTTGTATCTGTAAGGAATGTTCCTCTGTATCCGATAAGACCGCGAGATGGGATTCTGAACTCTACTCTAGTGAAACCACCTGTGATAGGTGTCATGTTTCTAAGTTCACCCTTTCTCTGGCTGAGTGACTGAATTACTGTACCAGTAAACTCATCTGGAACGTCTACGTAAGCTACTTCCATAGGCTCGAGACGCTTACCGTTTTCCTCGTGGTAGATAACCTCTGGCTTAGATACAGCAAATTCGTATCCTTCACGACGCATGTTCTCGATGAGAACTGAAAGGTGAAGCTCACCACGTCCTGATACCTTGAATGTATCAGCGGATTCTGTATCTTCTACTCTAAGTGAAACGTCTGTATTAAGTTCCTTGTACAATCTGTCTCTGATGTGACGAGATGTAACGAACTTACCTTCCTGACCTGCAAATGGACTATCATTGATCATGAAGTTCATAGAGATTGTAGGTTCAGAAATCTTCTGGAATGGGATAGCAACTGGATCTTCTGTGTCACAGATTGTATCACCAATCTTAAGGTCTGTAATACCAGAGATGGCTACGATAGAACCAATCTTTGCTTCCTCTACAGGAACACGGTTAAGTCCATCAAATTCGAAAAGCTTTGTGATACGAACCTTCTCGTTTCTGGATGGATCATGATGGTTTACTACGATAGCTTCCTGGTTAATTTTGATAGAACCGTTATCTACTTTACCTACACCGATACGTCCAACGAATTCGTTGTAATCGATTGTAGAGATAAGCATCTGAGCGTTTGCTTCAGGATCGCCAGCTGGAGCTGGGATGTAGTCAAGAAGTGTCTCGAAGAGAGGCTTCATATCCTTATGCTCATCTGTTAGATTCTTGATAGCATAACCTTCTCTGGCTGAAGCATAGATGAATGGGCAGTCGAGCTGCTCATCTGAAGCATCGAGGTCCATGAAGAGCTCGAGAACTTCGTCTACTACTTCGTCAGGTCTAGCGTTTGGCTTATCAAGCTTGTTTACACATACGATAACTGGGAGATCGAGGTCGAGAGCTTTCATAAGTACGAACTTAGTCTGAGGCATAACACCTTCGAAAGCATCAACTACGAGTACTACACCGTTAACCATCTTGAGAACTCGCTCTACTTCTCCACCGAAGTCAGCATGTCCTGGTGTATCGATGATATTGATTTTTACTCCGTTGTATGTAACTGCTGTATTCTTAGAGAGGATTGTGATACCACGTTCACGCTCAAGGTCATTTGAGTCCATGACACGTTCTGCAACAACCTGGTTATCACGGAAAGTACCGCTCTGCTTTAATAACTCGTCTACAAGGGTAGTCTTGCCATGATCGACGTGGGCGATAATAGCAACGTTTCTGACATCATCTCTTGTCTGAATCATTAGATTTCCTTCTTTCTTATTTTTAACACTAAAAACTAATCTATTTTATCACGTTTTACAGACATTTCAAGTGGCTGTGTGCGAATTTGAGTGATTTGTACGAGAATTGTACTTGATTTTGTCCAATCATTGTAGATTTTATTTGCATCTTTGTTAAGTTTGTGTTATATATTTCGTAACAACTTTGTAACACACCCTTGGAGGATTACACATGAAAGCAGATGGAAAAATCTGGGTATTCTACGGAAACGGACAGGGCAAAAGTGCTGCAGGACTTGGGGCTGCACTTGATGCTGCAGCAAATGGAGCAGAAGCTGTAATCATACAGTTCCTAAAAGGACAGTACAACGAAGACTTCGTAAAGAGATTCGAACCAGAACTAAAGGTGTTCAGAACAGCACGTAGTGAGAAGAGATTTACAGAATTAGATGAGAATGAGAAGAGTGAAGAGGTAATAAATATCAGAAATGGACTCTCACTTGCAAGAAAGTTCCTTACTACAGATAGCTGTGATCTTCTAGTTCTCGATGAAGTGACAGGGCTCATCAATGAAGGTCTTATAATAGAAGATGAGCTTGAAGAAATCCTAGTGAAGAAGGCAGAGCATCAGACCATTATTCTGACAGGAACTACCCTTCCGGAACAGGTAAGCGCAATGTGCGATAATGTCATTCATGTAACTCGTGAAAAATAAAATTCAGAATACTTTGAAAATATTTAGAAAAATGTTGTCTTTTTTCTCAAAAGATGGTATAGTGTACTCGTAAGAAACTGTTAATTTGCGCGAGTACACTTTTTTCGTGCATGAGAATGGGGGCTGAGTAATATGGCAGCATTTTCAATAAATAATATTTCGAGAATAGCGATTGAACATGGGCCTGTTACACAGGTGCCGCGAGTGAACAGGAAGAATAAGACGAATGAGTCTGCTCCTGTTTCAAAGAAGAAAGTTTCAAAGGATTCTGAAGATTCCTATTTGGCGCAGTCAGATATTATGAGTAGACTTGCGGCTGAGGATGATTATGAAGAGATTCAGAGAAATATGGATGGAGATGTTCTTTCTGTTACGAAGGAAGGCGTTGAAAGAGTTACAGTAAAGCAGAAGGAAGCAGAGGAATTACCTGACGAAGAGAAGGGTAAGATTACTGAATTTAAGGGCATCTCTGATGACGATCTCGAAACGTATTATCTCGAAGGAAAGATTTCTAGAACAGACTACATGGTTGAGATGAACAAGCGAGAGAAGATAGAAGAGTTCAGAAATCCAGATAATAAGAAAAATGATAGTGATACAGATGTTTATTCTGCATAACGAAATGTGTATAATAAGCAGGAGCGATATTTTTATCGTTCCTGCTTTTTTTAATGCAAGATATTTAAGGAGTTACAATTTGTTAGAAATCAAGAATTATGGACCTTATATAGGTGAGGCGGATTATCATGAAAGACTTAATTCAGAAGTTCGACCATATCTAAAGGCAAGAAGAGAAGACGGCGACATGATTTCTTATGATGGGGGAAATCTGCACTATGTCTATGTAAAGGCAGATGAGGAAAAAGCCGCAGTTACAGTTTTTCACGGAAAGGGAGAATTCTTCGAGAAACTGGAAGAGTTGGTCTATGTGATGGTAAAGAATGGATTCTCTGTTTTTATGCTCGAGCAGAGAGGCTTCGGTCGTTCGATGCGTTTGACAGAGGACAAGGACAAGATTCACGTGGATTCATTCGATGATTATGTTAGAGATCAGTGGGATTTCTTCTGGCAGGTAGTTATGAAGAAAGCGAGATCTGATGTAAAGCTTATGTTTGCACATTCGATGGGCGGAATGGTAGGGGCTAGATTCCTTGAAGTTCATCCACAGTGTTACAGAGCTGCGATTCTTTCGTCACCGATGATTGGTCTTCATATGAAACAGCCAGAGTTTGTGGTTTCCGCACTTACAGGCCTCGCGCACTTATTTAAAAATGATGAGAAGTTCGCACCAGGTCAGCATGGATATCAGCCATATCAGTGGAATCAGAAAGTTATGAAATCGAAGGCTAGATTTGACGAAATGTTTACCCTTCGAGAAGAGAACGAAGAATTTCAGACAACAGGTGTATCTTATGGCTGGATTCGTGAAAGCAGGTTCATGACGAATGATATTCTAAACAATGCGGAAAAAGCTTGTGTACCTATCCTTTTATGTCAAGCTATGCAGGACGAAACAGTTTCAAATGAGATGCAGCATGTGTTTGCAAGTTTTGCTCCGAATGTAATGATGGTACAGTTCCCTGAAGCAGGACATGAGATTTATGCCGCAGGAGATGATGAGAGAGGGATGTTCTTCGATTGGATCATTTCTTTCTATAATGAAGTGTTAGAAGGGTTAAGGAGAGAGTAAGGTTTTATTATGGCAGATGATAAGAACATAAATGAAATAGAAGAAACAAAAGAAACAAAAGATATAAAAGATACAAATGATAACGACTCTAAGGGCTATGAGGATGTATGCTACATTTGTCATCGCTTTGAAAGCGTAGCAGGTCCAATGATTCACCTTCCGAACCGTGTTTCGGTTTGTGCTGACTGTATGCAGAAGACATTTGATAGCATCTCAGGAATCGGACCGAATCCATTTATCATAGATTTCGACAAATTCAATGATACAAATGGAAATATCAATGCAGTTAACGATGAGAATAAAGATGGTGATAAGAAGGAAGGCACTGATAATCAGTCAAATATGTTTGGCGGATTTGATTTCAGTGGCTTTACTAACTTCTTAGATATGGGATCTTTTTCTCCTTTCGGACCTCAGAGAGTAAAGAAGCAGGAGAAGAAAAAGAATAGTCACGTTAAACCGGTATTTTCAATCGATAACATGCCTCATCCACATCAGATTAAGGAGAAGTTGGATGATTATGTAATCGGTCAGGATCAGGCGAAGAAGGCTATGTCTGTAGCGGTATATAATCACTACAAGCGTGTAAATACAAATACAATGGACGAGATTGAAATTGAGAAGTCAAATATTTTACTTCTCGGTCCAACTGGCTCCGGAAAGACTTATC
>DAISYI010000019.1:19712-21875 GCA_036825385.1 Lachnospiraceae bacterium
AGAACTCTTGCGAGACTTCTCGATGTGCCTCTTGCAATCAGTGATGCTACTTCACTTACAGAGGCTGGATATATCGGTGATGATATCGAAAGTGTTGTCTCGAAGCTTCTCGCTGCGGCAGACAATGATGTCGACAAAGCGGAACGCGGAATTATCTTCATCGATGAGATTGATAAGCTTGCAAAGAAGAAAAATACAAATCAGAGAGATGTAAGTGGCGAAGCTGTTCAGCAGGGTATGCTTAAACTTCTCGAAGGTTCTGAGGTAGAGGTACCAGTTGGCGCAAGTTCAAAGAGTTCGATGGCGCCTCTTACTACAATAGATACGAGAAATATTCTCTTTATCGTAGGTGGTGCGTTCCCTGGACTCGATGAAATTATAAAGGAAAGACTCAACAAGTCATCATCTATGGGATTTGCTGCGGACCTTCGCGATAAGTATGACGAGGATAAGCAGATTCTTGAAAAAACTACAGTAGAAGATCTTCGTAACTTCGGAATGATTCCAGAGTTCTTAGGAAGACTTCCTGTAATTGCTTGCTTAAGTGCGCTTGATGAAGATATGCTTGTGAAGATTCTTAAGGAACCAAAGAATGCTATCTTGAAGCAGTATCAGAAGCTTCTGGCACTCGATGAAGTAGACCTCAAGTTTACTGATGGGGCGCTTCGTGCTATTGCAAAGAAAGCGATGGAGAAAGAACTCGGAGCGAGAGCTCTTCGTGCAATTATTGAAGAATTCATGCTTGATATCATGTATGAAGTTCCTAAAGATGAGAATATTGGAACAGTAACTATTACTGAAGATTATATCGAAGGAAAGGGCGGCCCACTGATCGAAATGAGAACAGTGGAGAAGATTGCTAAGCAGCCTGAACCTGAGACAGTAGGGGCGGCTGATTAATGAAATCCTGGAAAGTAAATGATGTAAAGAAGTTTATGCAGGAGATGCTTCTGAAGAATACTTTTGACTTGTATCTTTTGGAAGAGGCAACCCTCAATGCAATTATGAAGATGGAGTTTGACGGACATCTTTATGAGGGCTATCTCTCGAAGGAAGAACTTGAAAGTGAGAAGTGTCATGGGAATTGTGTGTTCTATGCTGATGTAAGACACATCTTCCTCGAATGTATCAAGGGCGCAAATACTCCTCAGAGCTTTAAGTTTGTTTTTAAAGCGCCTAAGGAACTAGAAGGAAGAATGGCGAAAGAATCCGAGACGCCAGTTGATAGCATTGGTGGACTCTACATAAATGTTTCTTTTAAAGAAGGACAGTTAAATATCACTTCAGGTGTATCACTTAAAGTTTTTTCCGTGGATAAATCGCTGGATGTAGCTTGGGAAAATTATGTGCAGGCTTTCCTTGAAAGAAGCGGGTTTGACTGGGAGTGATACCGCTTGCTAAAAAATGTGCCTTTTGAACGGTAAAAAGTATTGAAAAATGGCGGAAAATGACTAATATTCACTTTACTTTTATTTGCCGATATGATACCTTATAACAAGGGCCGGAGTAGGGTAACCGGTCGGGTTAATTTATTTTTGGGAGGTACTTTCGAAATGAGAGGCACAGTTAAGTGGTTCAGTGACAAAAAGGGATTCGGATTCATTTCTGATCAGGAAGGCAACGACGTATTCGTTCACTTCACAGGCATCGCTATGGATGGTTTTAAGACACTCAAAGAGGGTGCTGATGTGGATTACGAAGTTGTTGATGGCAACAAGGGACCACAGGCCGTTAATGTTACTGTTGTTCAGTAATTAATGGCAAATGGGAAAGTTTAGTTTATTCGATTGTATCGTTTTGTTATATAGATTTATATAAAGGGAAAGACACACTCAGAAGTAAACTAGATTATTCGGCGACATACTTATAAGTATGTCGCCTTTTTTATTGCAGTTTTTGCCACTTTGTTGTACGATTATGTGGAATAAATGAAAAGAATGGAGCTTGTCATGTATAAAATTTTAATAGACAGCTGCGGTGAATTGTTTGATTATATGATCGACAATCCTCACTTTGCCAGCATTCCGCTGACACTACAGATTGATGGTGAGGATATAAGGGATGACGAAACATTTGATCAGGCTTCTTTTTTGTTTGCATAGCATAGAACTGGCGGATGCATTCTGAGCATAATGTGATAGCGCAGTTAACCTCGAGTGTGTA
>DAISYI010000019.1:21885-22837 GCA_036825385.1 Lachnospiraceae bacterium
GTAAAGGAATCTCCAACTGGTCCTAAATCAGCTTGCCCTTCTCCTCAGGATTATATTGATGAGATGGACGACGCCGATCATATTTACATGATTACACTTTCATCTAAACTTAGTGGTTCATATAATAGTGCGGTTTTGGCAAAGGATTTGTATCTCGAGGATAACGAGGATGATAATCCAAATCTCAAGGTTCATGTTTTTGATTCAAAATCAGCTTCTATTGGTCAGACACTCATCGGTCACAAGATTTATGAATATGAAGAAGCAGGCCTTCCTTTCGAGGAAATCGTAGAGAAGGTAGATGCTTATATTGAAGAGCAGCACACATTCTTCGTGCTTGAGACATTAGAGACTCTTAGAAAAGCAGGTCGTCTCGGTACGATGAAGGCGTTTATCGCGAATGCTCTGAATATCAAGCCTATTATGGGTTCTACACCTGAAGGTAGCATTCAGCAGCTTGGACAGGGAAGAGGAATGGCGAAGACTCTTGATCTCATGGCGAAGTTTGTAGTAGAAGCTACTACAAACACTAAAGAGAAGACACTTGCCATCTCACATTGTAATTGTCCAAATACTGCAGAACTTTTGAAACAGAAGGTTACTGCACTTGCAGACTTTAAAGAAATCTTTGTAACTGATACACGTGGAGTTAGTTCGATGTATGCAAATGACGGAGGAGTTATCCTGGTAGTATAGTTATGACAAAGAATGAGTTTTTAACTAAAATCTATACAAAACGCAGGTTCGGGAAGAGAGCTGGAATAGAAGTTATGAGAGATTATCTAGAATCTCTTTCTCATCCCGAGCATTCTATGAGAATAATTCATATTGCAGGGACTAATGGAAAGGGATCTACAGCGGCCGCGCTTTCAAGCATTTTGGAAAGTGCTGGTTTTTCTGTAGGTCTTTTTACTAGCCCTCATCTAATCGATTTCAATGAACGAATCAAGAT
>DAISYI010000019.1:22847-25556 GCA_036825385.1 Lachnospiraceae bacterium
AAGATAAATGGTAAAGATATTTCAGATTTAGATCTGATGAAATATGCTGAGCAAGTTTTAAACTTGGAGATTTTTTCCGAATCAACTATGTTTGATGATGCGCTCGCGATGGCTCTTCTGTATTTTAAAGACAGAGCGTGTGATTACGTAATTCTCGAAACAGGGCTCGGCGGACGACTCGATTCGACGACGGGAATCGATGAGGTCCCTTTGGTGTCAATAATCACGAAGATAGGTCTCGATCACACAAATATTCTTGGAAATAATATTTATGATATAGCTCGCGAAAAAGCAGGAATTCTTAAGAAGGGTACGACACTTGTACTTTCGGAGAATCTTCCGCTTGCGAGAAAGGGCATAATTGAGATTGCGGATGATTTGGATGTACCGGTTATCTATGCGGCAGATTATGATGTGAGTACGACTCATTACGCTCTCAGGGGAACGTTCCAAAGAGAGAATATGGAGAATGCTGTTGCGGCTGCAAATATTCTTTCGGAATTGGATAGGGAGTTTTGGAAGGATAGAGGAGTATTTCTGAAGAAGGCAATCGAGAATGGTCTTACGAATGCGAAGTGGCCAGGTAGAATGCAGGTTATTTCTAGTTCGCCTTATATCATAATTGATGGGGCACATAATCCACAGGGAATTCAGGCGTTGGTTCAGAGTTTGAAGGATATGTTCCCTGGGGAAAAGTTTGTAGGTCTTACTGCGGTGCTTGCGGACAAAGACCACTACAATATGATAGAAAGAATGGCGAAGATACTCGATAAGTGCTATGCGACAGAGGTTTCGAATCCTAGAGCGCTAAAGGCTTCTGAACTTGCTTCTGAGTATAGAGGGATGGGAGTTTCGACAGAAGAGATAGATGAGATAGATAAAGCTTTTTCCGAAGCGTCTAAGTATGCTAAGGAGAAGGATATGAAGATGGTGGTCTATGGATCGCTGTATTTTATAGGTGCTATTTTGGAGATTTCTAAGAAAGAGTAGTTTATGGGTATCAGGTCGAAGAGTGAAGCTCTGCAACTTTTGGGGCTTTCGCAGGGGGCGACGAGGCGTGAGGTGAATGAGGCTTACCGCGCGCTTGCGAAGATGTTGCATCCAGATAATACAACTGAATCAGATGTGAATCCGCGCTTCTATGAAATTCAGGATGCGTATGACTACCTTATGAAGAATTGGGATGCACAGCCTTCGAATGTGATTCGTTCGACTGATTTTCGTCATCGAGAGTCGAGAGTATTTGGTGATTCGGGAACGCATGCTTCGTTTCAGGAACATAAGGCGGATGTCAGAAAGAAGGAACGCGCGGATAGTTTGAAGCGACGTGAGAGAGAAGAGCGCTATATGAAGCTTGCGGAAGAAGGCCGAAAGGAACGGCTGAAGCGAGAAGAGGAACAGCGAAAGAAAGAGTCTGTAATCCGTGCAATGAAGTCGATTCGTGCGATTCTGGCAGCGAAAGTAATTGAAGATTATCTTGATGATAAGAAATAGGTGTTGACAAATTATATTTTGCACAATATAATCTAAACCATAAATGGAGTTTACGTTTTTGTAGAAATTTGACGGAGGGTTTATCTATGGCAAATTTTTATGATTATACTGTCCCTATGGTAGAAGGTGAGAAGTCTATGGCAGACTTCAAGGGCAAGGTAGTTATCGTAGTTAACACAGCAACAGGATGCGGGTTTACACCTCATTACGAGCCGCTTGAGAAGCTCTATGAGAAGCATCATGAAGATGGACTTGAGATTGTGGATGTTCCATGCAATCAGTTTGCAGGTCAGGCGCCTGAATCTGATGAGGAAATCCATGAGTTCTGTACACTCAAATACAACACACAGTTTCCTCAGATGAAGAAGTCTGATGTAAATGGAGAGAATGAACTTCCTCTTTTTGCTTTTCTGAAACAGGAGAAAGGCTTCAGTGGCTTCGGCAAGGGCCTGAAGGCAAAAGCTATGGATGTCATGATGAAGAGGATTGATAAAAACTATAAGAATACTCCTGACATTAAATGGAACTTTACGAAATTCGTAATTGATCGTGATGGAAACGTGGTAAGAAGATTCGAACCAACAGAAAGTATGGAAGAATTGGCAAAGTATGTTGAATCTTTACTATAAGGTGTATTAAAATAATAAGTGTCGAGAATGCCTCGACACTTATTTTTAAATTATTTGTGTTTGATACAATTAAATGGAGAATAGGGATATGGATGCTAAATATGATTGTTTAAAACTCGATAATCAGCTTTGCTTTCCGTTATATGCTGCTAGTCGAAAAATTGTAAAGACATACACGCCTTTCTTGAAGCCACTTGGGCTTACATATACACAGTACATTACTCTCATGGTTATGTGGGAAGAGAAAGAAGTAAAGATTAAGGATCTCGGGGAGAAGCTTTTTCTCGATACTGGAACGCTCACACCTCTTTTGAAGAAGATGGAGGAAGCTGGACTTCTCACTAGAAAGAGAAGTAAAGAAGATGAGCGAGTTGTAAATGTTACCATTACCGACAAAGGAATGGCGCTTCGTGAAAAATGTGTCGACATTCCTAAGCAGGTAGGCGGTTGTGTGAAGATGGACAAGAAAGAAGCAGTTGCTCTTCACAAGGCGCTTGATGCTATATTAAAATAGAGAAACGAGGCTTAGGCCCAATGTCATTAAGTTAAGATGATACAAAAAGATCTTTATATCAAAATGATATAG
>DAISYI010000020.1:0-2338 GCA_036825385.1 Lachnospiraceae bacterium
TAAAGATAAAGCGAACTTCGTAATAATAAAGGGAGTATTAGAGCTTTCTTATGTCAAAAATACTGGTGCAGCCTTTAGTTTTATGGGCGCACATGCTTCAATTTTTAGAATAATTATGGGAATCATTACACCAGTATTTTGTATAGCTCTTATATATCTAATGATAAAAATTCCTAAGAATAAGAATCAGGCGCCGATTTATGTAGTATTACTTTTTATTCTTAGCGGAGCAATTGGAAACTATATTGATAGAATGGCACATGGATTTGTCGTAGATTTTATCTATTTTTCTCTAATAAATTTCCCAGTTTTCAATGTGGCAGATATTTATATCACATGTAGTTTTGCTGTTATGCTTTATATGATTGCCTTCAAAATGAAAGACGAGGATTTCGGATGGCTGACTCAAAAGAAATAGAAGAATATCAGACTTTAAGCTATACGGTTAGAGAAGACGAAGCTTTTCAGAGAGTTGACGCATTTCTTGCTGCAATGGATACTGATCATTCGAGAAGTTTCTACACTAAACTTGTCAAAGAAGGACAGCTTAGCGTAAATGGTAAAAGTGTTACGAAACCAGCTTTTTCCCTAAGCGAAGGTGATGAAGTTATGATTCTACTTCCGGCACCAAAAGAGTTGGAAGTAGAAGCTCAGGATATACCGCTTGACATTCTCTATGAAGACGACGATTTAATTATCGTAAATAAGCCGAAGGGGATGGTCGTACATCCTGCTGACGGCCATAGTGACGGGACACTTGTTAATGCCTTGCTATTTCACTGTAAAGATAGTCTTAGCGGAATAAACGGTATTCTAAGACCGGGAATCGTGCATAGAATCGATATGAACACGACTGGATCACTTATCGTATGTAAAAACGATGCATCTCATAACAATATTGCTGAACAGATTAAGGTTCATTCGATAAATCGTATTTATTTAGGAATCGTACATGGAAATGTTAAACAGGACAGTGGTACGATAGAAGCGCCAATCGGTAGAAGTCGTAAAGACAGAAAGAAGATGGCGATTGAGCCAGACGGAAAGGAAGCTATCACGCATTACAAGGTCCTGAAACGTTTTGGCGACTTTACATACTGTGAATTTAAGCTTGAAACAGGAAGAACTCATCAGATTAGGGTTCATATGGCGTCTATTGGACATCCTCTTTTAGGCGATGAAGTTTACGGTCCAAAGAAATGTCCAATAAAGGGATTAGAAGGCCAGACGCTTCACGCATGGAAGATAGGTTTTGTTCATCCTACTACTAATGAATATATGGAATTTATAGCTCCATTACCGGAGTATTTTGAGAAACTATTGGTAAGATTAGATAAATAATAAAGGGAGGAAAAATCATGCCAATCGCACTTATTGTTATTTTAGTAATCGCTGTGCTTATCGTAATTTGGTTGATCGGCACATACAACTCACTCATCCGTCTTCGTACACAGGTAGAAGAGGGATTCTCAACTATGGACGTTTATTTGAAGAAACGTTTTGACCTCGTTCCTAACCTTGTTGCTACAGTAAAGGGCTATGCAGCACACGAAGCTGAGACTCTTGAAAAAGTAATTGCAGCTAGAAACAGCGCTTATGCAAGCGGAAACCAGGACGAAATCCTCAAATCTGAAGGACAACTTACAACTGCACTTAAGAGCATTTTCGCACTTGCTGAAAGCTATCCAAACCTGAAAGCCAATGACAACTTCATGAGCCTTCAGAATGACCTCAATATTCTTGAGGCTGATATTGCAAACTCAAGAAAGTACTACAACGGAACAGTAAAGATCTACAACACCAAGATTCAGCTTTTCCCAACAAATATCGTAGCAGGTATGTTCCACTTTACTAGATTTGCATTCTTTGAGGTTTCAAACGAAGCAGAAAGAGAAAACGTTAAGGTGGAATTCTAAAATGAGAAAAAGAGTATTAGGTTTACTCGCTGCAATCGTAATAGCTTTTTCCTGTGTACTCATTCCTGTAAATGTTCTAGCAAGAACTGAAACAGGAGATGAATCTCAGTCCCTTACTGAAGAAGAACAGAAGGAACTAGAGAAAGCTGAAAAAGAAAGCGACTACGAGAAGATTAAAGAACTCCTGGACAAAAGTGGCGGAGACTACTATGAATGGGAGAGAGAGCAGCGTCAGCTTCAAGATTATTATATCGAGGACCTCAAGATAGATATCGTTGTAAACGAAAATAACACTTTCGATATCACTGAGAAGTATAAGTACAATTTCGTACAGTCTCATCATGGAATGACTCGTACATTCGTACTTAACCATAAGAGATATTACGAGAACTATAAATCTGCAAATATCAAAGCAAATGTCG
>DAISYI010000020.1:2348-2878 GCA_036825385.1 Lachnospiraceae bacterium
AAGTAAAGATGCTTGTGCTGATATAGCAAAGAAGGAACGCACTTCAAACAGCCTTAAGATTAACGTCGGTGACAAGGATGAGTACTGCCAGGGTATAGTAAATTATACTTTGAAATACAAATATCATTTCTACTCACCTGATCCGAAAAAGGGGGCTGATGAGCTTTACTTTAATATCGTAGGTGTCCAGAATGAATGTCCGGTTAAACATGTAAGCTGGAAGATTCATATGCCAAAAGATTTCGATACTTCAACTATAGGTTATAGTACAGGTACATATATGGCATCTGGCTTTCCTGAAAATAAGCTTAAGTCAACTGTAAAGAACTATGTAATCATAGGCGAATACTTAGACAAGCTTTCTGCAAAAGAGGGTATTACTATTAGAGCAACTCTTCCAGAAGGTTACTTCAAATTTGAAAGTAAAGCTCCTCTTGGGAAAAAGCTTATATTCGTATTTATGTTCATTCCATTGTTGTTCTGCATACCTTTACGAGGAATCAAGAGGCCTGTACAGGTAGTAAATTTCT
>DAISYI010000020.1:2888-6921 GCA_036825385.1 Lachnospiraceae bacterium
GATGGGCATCAGCTTGATCCTCTTGAAGTAGAAACAATATTTAAAGCAGCTTCGCCTACAAAGACTACAGCTATGATTCCTTATCTGGCCCAGAAAGGATACTTCAATATTGTTGAAACAACAAAGGATACTATAAAGAAGAAATTTAAGTTTGTACTTAACGGATTGGATGCTCGTGGAGAATTAACAAAAGGAGCTTCATTATTCCTGAACGGTATCTTTAAAAATAAGAAAACCGCGCCTGGTTCTGAAGTAACTTTAGACAGTCTTAAAGAGCGATTCTATAAGACAAACAACAAGGTAATCGATTCTTATAAAGAATTAGCAGACAAACAGTACGATAAAGCTTCTGTAATGCAGTGTAGAATCGGTTATGTTATTGCTTTCGTATGTTTTACAATTGCAAATACACTGTACTATACAATGGTACTAAACAATCCAGTAACATTATATGAAGATTTCGCACTTTTATTTGGATTTGGTGCTGCAACGACATTTATCATGTTCGTGCTCAGCATACTTTCAAATAAAGCTTTTGTTGTTTGCGAGATCATTCAGTTCCTGTTGTTCTTAGGATTTAGAGCTGGAGCTTTAGAAGATAATGACGATGATTTAAGATTGTTAGCATTTATTGCAGCAACTGCATGCATTATATTAGCTATTACATTCCTTCTTTCAAAACTTAAGAATAGAAGTGATGAATCAATCGAACTATATGGAGAAGTACTTGGATTTAGAAACTTTATCAAAGTAGCAGAAGTAGATAGACTTAAAGCTCTCTGTGAAGAAAATCCATCATATTTCTTCGATATTCTGCCATATGCGTATGTCCTCGGCTTACACAAAGGTTGGATGAGACATTTTGATACTCTTACTGAATATATGGCCGAGCCTACATGGTATGTTGGATCATATTATAGCTATTATGAGTTTAATAACGCATTTAATAGTCTTATGTCTTCATCGGCATCAACAGTCGCATCACAACCTGCTTCTAGTGGTTCATCTGGCGGAGGCGGCGGATTCTCTGGTGGCGGTTTCTCAGGCGGAGGATCTGGCGGCGGTGGAGCCGGTGCTTGGTAAAGGTTTAAACTAATCTAGGAAATGAACGCGGAAATTTTCAATTAAAAGAAAATTTCCGCGTTATTTTATTTGATGGGGATTTAGTACGAGGGAGAGAAGGATATCTGCCTATATGTAACTATCGGAAAAATATCTGTTTTTCCGATAGAAAGTGTGTTATAATATAATTATAGTGGATTTGGCTTTATATCTTAGTTATTTCATGTATTTATATATTTACGAGGTACTATTATGGGTAAGGATTCAGAGTTTTATAAGAATAAGAAAATCGATCAGACTCTACGTTTGCGTGAACTAATGAGTATGCTTCCAGGTCCAGCGATTGATTTTCTTCATAGCAAGGAAGTTACAACTCAGATAAGCACAAGAATTCAGTATGCTTATGACCTACTTACTTTCTTTCGCTTTTTACAGAGTAAGAACCCTATATTTGCACGTAAGGACATCAAAAAAATCAATACAGCTGACCTATCAAATGTAACTTCTGAAGATGTAATGGAATTTCAGCGTTATTTGGAACTTAACATAGATGTCGATGATTATCATGAGAATTCGAATCGAGGAATCGCTCGCCGTATGGCTCCATTACGAGGAATGTATAAATATATGCTTCTACACGAGCAAATTAAGAAGAATCCTATGGATTTAGCACCTTTACCTCGAATTAAAAAGGATAAAAATATCGTTAGAATGAACTCTGAAGAAGTCCGTTCAATATTGTATACAATCCAGAATGGTTCAGAACATATGTCAGAGCGCCAGAAAAAATACGCCGAAAAGACAAAATATCGTGATTTAGCAATTATGACCCTAATGCTTAACACAGGAATCCGTGTATCTGAATGTAATGGATTAGATATAGCTGATATCAATCTAAAAGATGATTCGTTTATCATTGTACGTAAAGGTGGTGGCCAAGATGTGCTCTATTTCGGATCTGTAGTCCACGAGGCTATAAATGATTACCTCCAGCTAGAAAGAAAGCATATAACACCGTTAGAAGGCCACGAAAAGGCACTCTTCCTTTCTATGCAAGGTAAACGAATGAGTGTCGATGCTATTGAGAATCTAGTAAAGAAATTTGCTCGAATTGCAGTTCCTAATAAGAAAATTACACCTCATAAGCTTAGATCAACATATGGAACAGCTCTATATAAGGAAACTGGTGATATTCGATTAGTTGCAGATGTCCTCGGACACGAGAACATCAATACAACTATCGATTATTACGCAGCTATTGAAGATGAACATAAACGCCAGGCGAGAAATGCTGTAGACTTCAATAGAAAGGATCCTATCTAGAATAAGAATATTAATTATTTTTCCTCTTATTAATACTCTTATTGTAATCAATTTTTAGATTTAAGCACGTAATCTGCTGTATATAAGTAAGATGCGTGCTTTTAGTATCGTATCCTAGCAAAGAAAGATTCTCATCAGACATACTTCGCGTATCTACAGTGCCATACTTATCTACAACCTTCTTTCCGTCGCAAATATAATAAAGCGGGTACGGATCTGTTGTCTTCTTAAATTCGTATTTCTTTGCTATACGATTCATTTCCTTTTCAATTTTACCTATATCCCAGTCTTCTTTAATAGCTTTCTTGAAAGTAGCTACTTTCTCATCATATGAAGACTGTAATTCCTCACATGTAAGAGTTTCATCTTTATAAAGGAAATCAGTTGAAAATTCAAATGAATGTCCATCTTTATTAGTAAACTTGAAATGATTTCTATCACCGTCTAACTGGTAATTTTCGGCCTTTAAAATATTATATAAAGTAGGAACTGTAATATTAAACGAATAAGCTACAATATCATCATATGGGACATCTGTTTCTTCAACAATAATACGTGGTGTACCATCAGCTCTCATATATCGATCACGTTCTGTATATGAAATCGAATCAAGATTCTTCTCTATATGAAAAGCAATTGTCGCCCCAATAAAGGAACGTAAAGCCTTCGATTTTCCCTCTGCTAATTCGCTTAGATTCCCATGTATTGAGTAATTTTTTGAAAATGAAAATCTAACTGTATCTAAATTATATTTTGTAATTAAATGAAGTCTAACATTAGACCTCTTATTATTAATCTTAGAGGCAATTTTCAAAAAAGAATTATAACCTTGCTCTAATTCCTTACGATTACTGTAATTCAAATATACAGCATTATCAAAAGAACCATCTTCTGTTTTAAGTTTCTTCAAAGATAGGTTTTCATTATCATTATATTTAGAGAAATATTTGTTAAGGAGCGCCGCCCCATAATTATCTCCATAATCATGACGTGGAGTCAAAATAGTAGATGACGCTTCGTCATCTACATAAAATCTAATCTTCTCCTTTTTGTCATAGATTTCCCATCTCTTTATAAGGAATATGACGATTCTTCAGTTTAATAGAATACTCTGTAAGACCGAGACCATAATTCTCTTTAAGATACTCACGAATATCTGCTTTAACTGAGGGGCGATCATACTTATCACAAGATGTAAGGCCAAAACTCAGAATCAAACAAAGGAATACTGATATCCCCTTTTTTATTAATCTACTCATAATCCCCTCTAATTCTCATATACTCCGTATTCTTCCATTGTTTTAATAATGCTATTCTTTACGATGTCGGCAATTTCAGGCGTCTTTAAATCTTTATAATCCTCATAATATAGCGGTTTATTAAAGATGACCTTTGTATTTACCTTTCCTACAGTTAAACTATTAAGAGGTTTATAGGTATCAATTAAAGTAACAGGAACTATAGGACACTTCGCCCTCATAGCGCTTTTAAAACTTCCAGGTTTAAATTCCTGAACTCTATTATGATTATTCTTATATCCACCTTCTGGAAAGATAATAAATATACGCCCCTTCTTAACTTCGTCAGTCATCTCATTTATAATCTGTAATCCCTGACGGAGATTATTAATCTCAAGACGTTTAGCACG
>DAISYI010000020.1:6931-9742 GCA_036825385.1 Lachnospiraceae bacterium
CGACCATGGTCTCGAACGATGACTTGGTAATCATCTTTGTCCTTGTTGAACAGGAATGTAATCTCAATGAGATAAGACTTATTCTTATCCATAACGAAAGTACATGGTTTCTCATGAGCATAAATAATCGCTGTGGCATCATATTTACCCTGATGATTAGGGAAAAGAACATATCCACCTTCCTTAGGTAAGTTTTCATGTCCAAAAGATTCATTTATAATCTTCCCAGCATCATTCATAGCTTTAATCTCAGACTGAGCAAATTTATACATCTCTTCTTCAGAGAATCTGTCACGGTGTCTGGTCATAAAGCGCATACGTAAAACCATATAAGGGATTCGATAAAGGTTCCAAAAAATAATTACTATAAATCTAATCATAAAATCAAATATAATAAAATAAACTATCAGCTACATTATATAGTATATAGGAACAACCAAACCAAATCAAACAATCTATGTATAAAATACTGAAAAATAGGGATTTACAAGTAATTCTACCATTACGTCTATTAATAACCTATCTACTATATCTATAATATGGGACCACTAACTTCATTCCCTTATCAATACGAGAATCTGTAAGATGATTGATATCCATCAAAAGGCTGATATAAGCCTTGTCACTCTGAACTTCATTGGAGTTATATTTCTTCGCATAACTATATAGTGAATCATTCGCCTTAACTTCAATAGACGTATAGTAAGTCTGAATAGAATGCAACTCTTTCGCCTCAGTAGTATGCAATTTAAGAACACTTGCAATTGAAAGTGCTGAAATCATAACAAACATAAATGTTACTGTTGTAAATAATACTCTTCTCTTCCCAAACATAATATTCTCCTCTCGAAAACAAACACGCGTTCCGAACTCTTGTTCGATATAAATGTAACACCCGAACAAGTGTTTGTCAATAAAAATATCGAACATATTTTCCGAATATTTGTTTGTATATACGAATGACTTATGTTATATTTATATAAAGCAAAATGAATTAAAGGAGGCTAGAATATGGCATATGGAAAGATAACTGCTAAGCAGCAGGAAATTCTCGATTATATCAAAGCAGAAATTGTAAATAGAGGCTATCCACCTTCAGTGCGTGAAATCTGTGATGCTGTTAATCTCAAATCTACATCTACTGTTTTTTCACATCTTGAGAAACTTGAGAAGAATGGATATATCCAGAGAAATCCATCGAAGACCAGAGCTATTGAAATTCTCGATGACAGTTTCAATATGATGAGAACTGAGCTTGTAAACGTTCCTATCGTAGGAAATGTCGCTGCAGGTCAGCCTATTCTTGCCGTTCAGAATATCGAGAACTACTTCCCTATTCCTGTTGAATATATGCCTAACGCCCAGACTTTCATGCTTAAAGTAAAGGGCGACAGCATGATTAATGTAGGTATTTATAATGGAGATACTATTCTCGTCCAGAAACAGGAAACTGCTAAGAACGGAGATATCGTAGTTGCTCTCGTCGAGGATTCAGCTACTGTAAAGACTTTCTATAAAGAGAATGGCTTTATCAGACTCCAACCAGAGAACGATTCAATGGAGCCAATTATAGTTCCAAATTGCGCCATCCTCGGCAAAGTTTTCGGTGTGTTTAGGTTCTTTTAAATAATAAACCCACAAAAATTCTTTTTCATTAGAATTTTTGTGGGTCTTATTTTTTTAGAACGCAATCTTCTTTGCATCCTTCCAAATATGATCGAGGTCATAAAACTCTCTTACATCTTCATTGAAGAGGTGGAATACAACTTCACCGAAATCGAGAAGAAGCCAATCAGATTTCTGGCTACCTTCTACATTAATCTCATCTACATGTTCTTTATACATGAACTCTTCAATCGCATCCTTCATACCCTGAAGCTGACGCTCATTCTTTCCTGATACGATAATAAAGTAATCAGCGATTGGTGAAAGTTCCTGGATATTAAGAAGACTAATATCTTCTGCAAGCTTACTATCCAATAACTTAGCAAGTTCAATGATTTTCTCTTCTGTCATCTTAAATCTCCTCTAATTCCACTTAAAATAATCTGTTGTTTCCTTGTAGAATTCATATGTCTTTAAAGTCATATCATCCATCTCTTTACCCGTACTCTCGAGATACTCAATTGTATCCCTAAGAACGAATACAACAGCCTCTTTGATATCAATAAACGCTTTAGAACGTATTTCAGGTAAATTAGGAAGCATTCTACGATTTGGTTCGATATAATCAGCTGTAAAAATAATCATATCGAGAAGACTCATATTAGGTTCGCCAGTTGTATGAACCTTTATAGCATGCAGAATATCCTCGTCTGTCACGCCATATTTAGTCTTTGCAAAGTGAGCTCCCACTTTTGCATGCAAGAGATATGGAGCCTTCATTTCAGCTTCAGTAATCTCTATGCCATTATCCTTACAAACTTTAATCAATTCGTCATCCGAAAGATTCTTTGCGCAGTCATGTAACAAACCAGCCAAAACCGCCTTCTCAAGAGAAGCATTGTATCTCATAGCAAGCGAAGCTGCTGTATACATAACTCCTTCGGTATGAACGAATCTCCTTTCTTTCAAACATTTAGAAAGGTCTTCTTTAATCTCGTCTATCGTCATCATCGTATAAACCTTCGATTCCATATACAAATCACGTTCATTTATGTAGGAAAGTACATCTGGATGAATCTCGCTGAAACTATCCAGCTTTTTCCGATGAATAAGTCTATCTCTAAGCTCAGTAGATGAAATATCAAATCTAGACATCTTTATAGGGGAAAAAGCATTTCCATAAACACTGGATGCATTCTTACACAT
>DAISYI010000020.1:9753-17037 GCA_036825385.1 Lachnospiraceae bacterium
CTCAAGCTCAGAAAAATCACTAGAATCACGAATTGCAACAAGAATATCGCAGCACTTTGCAATTCTCTCTGGATGCTTCCATTTCGAAAAATCTCTTAAGCTATCTTCTCCAATGATGTAATAGAATTTATGTTCAGGATATTTCTCACATAAATGTTCCATCGTAAGATATGTATAATTCTTAAAAGCTTTATGAAGTTCAATATCGAGGCATTCTAGGCCCTCTTCATCCTCAATCATAAGATTTACCATCGCAAACCTATCATAGGACACAGCATTCCCGTAAACCTCTTTATGAGGAGGAATTCCTGCAGTAAGGAACCAAACAGAGTCCAAATCAAACTCTTCTTTGGCTACTTTTGCCATCTTCAAATGTCCTAAATGAGGCGGATTAAATGTACCGCCTAGAATACCAATACGCATATTATTTGTCAGCTTTCTTCTTCTTTGGAAGAATGATTTTTGGTTCTTTAAAAGGTTTGTAAAGAACTACCTTACGACCAATTACACGGACTACAGTAGATCTAGTTCTACCAGCAATGATTTCTGCAATTTCTCTAGGATCTGAGAAGCAGTTTTTAAGAATGCTGATTTTTACGAGCTCTCTGTTGTTAAATGTTTCATTGATAGCCTTTACAAGCTCTGGAGTAACATCTTCCTTGCCAATCTGCATAATTGCATTCTCTTTTGCTGCAAGAGATGAAAGATATGCTCTCTGTTTATTGTTAAGTTCGATCATAGATTCACCTTCTAATTAATCTTATTTATAATACTCAAACAGCCATCCGCCTACATCTACGGTATCACCATCTTCGATACCGAGTCTGTCAAGCTTAGTCTGTATACCATTCTCTTTGATAAACTTCTGGAAGAAAAGGAATCCTTTTTCTGATTCAAGGTTTGTGTAACCGAGCATCTTATCGATTCTCTGACCTTCGATGTAGAAGATTCCATCATCGCCTTTGTAAACCTTGATTACAGGATCAATTGCTTCTACAAGATCTGGATCAACCTCACTATCATAGATAGTAATGTCGTCCGGGAATGCTTTTCTGGCTTCATAGATAGCAAAAAGCAGCTCTCTTACACCTTCTCCAGTTACAGCTGAAATACCGTATACAGGATAACCTTCTTCTTTGAATGCATCCTTTATCTTCTCAACTATATCAGCCTGTTCTCCCTGACATGCGTCCATCTTATTAGCAACAATAATCTGAGGGCGTCTCAAAAGTTCTGGATCATATTCCTTAAGTTCGTTATTGATTGCTTTAATATCAGCAATTGGATCTCTTCCTTCAACAGATGCTCCATCTACGAAATGAACGAGTACCTTAGTTCTTTCAATATGTCTAAGGAACTGAATACCGAGTCCGATACCTGTAGACGCACCCTCGATAAGACCAGGGATATCTGCGATAACGAATTCTGGAACATCTTCATAATTAACTACACCGAGACTAGGTGTAAGTGTTGTGAAGTGGTAGTTACCAATCTTTGGATTAGCATTTGTAACTCTTGAAAGGAATGTAGACTTTCCTACATTTGGGAAACCTACAAGTCCTACGTCAGCGATAACCTTAAGTTCAAGCTGAACTTCAATTTCCTTTGCATCCTGACCAGGCTTTGCATATTTTGGTGCCTGCATTGTAGATGTTGCAAAGTGCTGATTTCCAAGACCACCTTTACCACCTGAAAGAATCTTGTATTTCTTTGTCTCGCCAGACATATCTTTGATAACTTTTCCTTCGCTATCATAGATTACAGTTCCTTCTGGAACTTTAAGAATGAGATCTTCACCATTCTTACCATGGCAGTTTCTCTTCTTGCCTTCTTCACCGTCCTGTGCAGAGAACTTTCTAATATGTCTGTATTCGGCAAGTGTGTTTACACTCTGATCAACAACAAAATAAACGTCTCCGCCTTTTCCGCCGTCGCCACCATCAGGACCGCCATCAGGAACATATTTTTCTCTTCTAAAACTTACATGACCATCTCCGCCCTTACCTGAGCGAATTGTAATTTTTGCGTGATCAGAAAACATAGTAATACCTCAAAAATAAAAACAAAAGCCCGACTAGAATAAACCAGCCGGGCCCTAAAATCACAAAATTATTCTGCTACTGGGTAAACAGAAGCAACCTTCTTATCTCTACCTTTGCGCTCAAAACGAAGGATTCCGTCTGATGTAGCGAAAAGTGTGTCATCTCCACCTCTCATTACGTTTACACCAGGGTGAATCTTTGTTCCACGCTGACGGTAAATGATATTGCCGGCTTTTACAAACTGTCCGTCTGCTCTCTTAGCTCCAAGTCTCTTTGACTCTGAGTCTCTGCCGTTCTTTGTAGAGCCCATTCCCTTTTTGTGGGCGAAAAACTGAAGGTTTAAATTCAACATTTTCTATACCTCCTGAACATTAACAATCAGATACTGTTCACCATATGATTCAACTATAGAATTAAGACCAATCATAAGTGAATCTAGAAGTAAAACACTTCCTTCAGATGGAGTGCTTTCGAATCTAAAATCGATATAGCCACTCTCTTCCTCTTCTTCTACTGTGAACTTATCTTCTGTAAGATTCTCAATAGAATTAATGGTATTTATGACAAGCATACTTGCTGATGCACATACGATATCAGTTCCATGATCTGAGAATTCCGCATGTCCTATCGCTTCAAGTCTCTTGTATTTTCCATCAACTTTTGTAAGAGTAATCTGAATCATAACTTTAATTTAGGCGTTGATCTTTTCGATACGAACCTGTGTGAAAGACTGTCTATGACCGTTCTTCTTGTGGTAACCAGACTTTCTCTTGTACTTGTAAACGATGATCTTCTTTCCACGTCCGTTTCTTACAACAGAAGCTTCTACTGATGCTCCGTTTACTGTAGGATCTCCTACCTTGAGCTCACCATCATTTACAGCAAGAACTTCGTCGAATTTAACCTTATCTCCTGCTTCATGATCGAGTTTTTCAATGGTAATGATATCACCTTCGGATACTTTGTACTGTTTGCCACCAGTCTTAATAACTGCGTACATAAATGGCACCTCCTATTATCATTACTCGCCGGCTGCGGTGCTGTCGACTATCGACAGACTTCTACCTGGCCGTGCGGCATACCCTAGTATACTATCACAGAATTATTGTGACGTCAACTGTTGTTTTAAACTAGCGAATTTCTTTTCCCTTGTAATCTCAACGAGGCCAAGAGCTGTCTTATCAATTACATTCACCTTCAAAGGATCCTTCCTAAACTCGCGTTCCAGAACAGACATTATTTCATCTAGTAACTTCTCATCTTTCATATTAATAAAATCAACCACTATGATTCCAGAAAGATTACGAAGTCTAATCTGGCGAGCAATCTCTACTGCAGCCTCCTTATTCACCTTAAAGAAATAATCATCTTTACTTTGCGATTTCACTTTTGATGAATTAGCACTGTTTACATCTATTACATTCATAGCCTCTGTAGACTCAATCGTAATATTTGCCCCAGATTTTAAATCAACATACTTCTTCAAAGCACGTTCCATCTTCTGATTCAAAGAGAATAATTTATAAAGTTCAAAATCACTTTCATAGAATTCAATCTCAAAATCAGGAAGTAACTCCCTATTTGAAACTAGCTCTTCATAGACCTCTTTAATATCCGTAACAACCTTCTCGACTTTAGAATCCGTATGTATCAGATTATCTATATAATGCTTCTTCGCCTTTTTAACAAGTGTAAACGGATTTAAATGAACAAGTTTTTTCGTAAGAGCTACATAATTATTCAAAAGCGATTCAAACTCAAGTACAAGTTCTTCCACTGATGACTGATTCGCATTACTTCTAACCATAATCAGGGTATCATCTAGAATAGAATCGTCGATTTCATTCGCTTTTTCAGAAAAAGCAGATAAAATCTCATCTTTCATATCAGCTGGAAGTTTCTTGGAAACTTTAATACCCTTATCGCCATATATTAGAAGTAGTGACTTGGTTTCAAGCGAAAAACGTGATGTCGCAAGCGGATTCTTCGTTTTAATTCCGGCGTTTTTGATTTCAACTACAACCTCATCGTTCTGATGGAGAAGATTATCTTTAGAAAACTTATGACTATAGAAAACCCTATCAGTTTTAGAAAGCTGAAGATATACTGTCTCGTCGCCAATGTTTACAAACGCACCATTTGCATTCTTAAGACACTTCTCGACCTTTCCAGTATACACATCTCCAACAGACAATTTTTCATCATCCAAAATATGAATCTCAATAGCTTCCCTATTGTCATCGAGAAGAAACTCAACTCTTTTCAATTCGCTGTTTATCTCTAAATCTGTTATTACGTACTGCATTTAATCCTCTCTGGAATCCAAATCCAAATTAATCATATCGAGATACGGTACTAAAAGCGGCATCTTCTCTTTGAAGAACATCTTAGGATCTAATTCTGTAACCTTAAAGCTCTTACGCCCACCATTCTTAGCTCTATCAAAAAACTTCTGCGCCTCGCGATATGTCATATAGTAGTATTCCTCTCGCTTCGAGAAATAGATTAGGAAGAAAGCTACACCATCCTGTTCTTCGAATTCTTTCATAAACTCAAGCTGATGCTCATGTATGTTCTGAAGCGGAAATGATTCAACCTTACATTCTTTCGCATCGAAGCAAACAGGAATTCCCTGAACAGCGCCAATATAATCAACCGTACTCTTTTGATCAAAGTACGCAAGCGTAATATGTCTACTCGTTTTATCGATGTTAATCGGAGTTATTGGAGTAGGTATCTTCTGAACCAGCGCAAGCTTATTCGCACGATACACATCATTAGTTTGATTTATAAGTTCCTCGAGTGTCGAACCTCGAAGGCCTCTAGAATTCCAAGTAGCCATTATTTCACCTTATCAAAATCTGCTGGTTTATTTGCTTTTATTTCTTTACCATCAATTATAATCGAATAACTGTGAAGAAGCTGACTCTTTATTCCTCTCTTTCTAAGAGATTCATTCCATTTTGAATCGCCATACTTTGGATCTCCTGCGATAGGATAACCAATAGCTGAAAGAGATGAACGAATCTGATGCGATCTTCCTGTATTTAGAACAACTGAAAGCAAAGTAGATTCATTTCTATATTCGAGAACTTCTACATCCTGCGACATAAACTTCGAGCCCGGTTTCTCCTCTAGGGAAAAAGCTACAGTATTTGACTTTTCATCTTTTACCAAATAGCCTTCAAGCCTCTCAGGACCTTCATAACGGCCTTTAACTATACAACGATAAGTCTTCCTGCACTCATGTCCCTTCATTAGAGACGCGCCTTTCTCAAGTCCCGCTCTAGTTTTACCAAAAAGTATAAGACCAGTAGTATTTCTATCAAGACGGTTTATAACAGAAGGTTTAAATGCAGATAAATCTGAATCGTTGATTTCATGCTTTTTCACAAGGTATGCAATTAAAAGCTCATTGATTGAAATATCTGTCTTCGAGCTCTTCTGCGAAAGCATATCATACGGTTTATTACACACTATGATATCTTCATCTTCATAGCAGATATCAAGCTTAGAAGTGTCAAGTTTACTGTAGTCGAATGCTTCATTCTGTTTCTCACCAGCAAACTTGTCAAAGGTCTCATCTGAAAAGAAAATCTTCACAGAATCGCCCGCTTTAAGAGCTTCATTTCCAGAAATCTTCTTACCATTTATTGTGATGTTTTTCTTTCTAAACATCTTATACAGAAAACTATTTGAGGCATTAGGGAGTATACGATTCAGAAAACGCATTACCTTCTGACCTTCTTGAGCTTTGGGAATTACATATTCTTTCATGCCATTACCACGTCTAAATCATAATAGTTATTGATATAGTAATCAGCGAGTTCTTTCTTTGCCTCGTAATCATCTTTTGAATACTTATCATCTACACAGCAAACTTTCATACCAGCTGATTTGCCAGCCTGAATTCCCTGTAAAACGTCTTCAAAAACGATGCAATCCTTTGGATCTGAATTGAGAAGAGAAGCCGCCTTAAGGAATACATCTGGAGCTGGCTTTCCATGAGGAACCTCGCCTGATGCAACAATTACAGAAATATAATCATTGAGACCATGACTATCAAAACAAGCTTCTACAAGTTCTCGTGAATTTGATGTAGCAAGCGCTGTCTTGTAACCGTTCTTCTTTAAATACTTAAGGAAGTCCATAGCTCCATCGCGAAGAGGAATCTTAGTAGCATAATCTTCCATAGCCATTTCGTTCCATATATCGATGAGTTCCTGTCTAGTCTCTTTTATATTGAAATTATCAAGGAAGTAATCGGCTGTTTCTGTCATACTTAACCCTGCAATATTCTTTGTCAAATCTTCCGGATATGGCATATTTCTCTCTTTGAAGAACTCTCTATCGATATCTACCCAGATTCCCATGGAATCTACAAGAGTACCGTCCATATCAAAAATTACTGTATTAAAATTTCTAACCATATTTACTCCATTATACAAATAAAAAAGGCATCCGGTATGTCCGAATGCCCTTTCATTAAATCTTAGTCATGTTTGAAGAATTCTTCAGGAACATCGATTGTTACGTCTTCATCTTTTGAAGATTCTGAAGTAGAATCTGTGATATTTGTTGTAACTTCAGGTTCCTGCTCTGATGTAGCTTCAACACTAGCTGATTCTACTGGAGCTTCTTCTGGTCTAAGCTCTTCCCTGTTTTCTACTACCCTATCGAGGATTCCTGTAAGTTTACCGATGAATGCTTCATCTCTTCTCTTTGTAACATCAATAGAATTTGCAAGCACTTCCTGAACACTTGCGAGAAGTTCGTCAGTGTACTGGATTGCACCTGTTTTGATATCGTTAGCTTCACGAGTTGCCTTGTCAAGCATCTCCTGAGCATCTTTTGTTGCAATCATAACTACCTGATTAGCCTGAGCGTATGCCTGCTGCATAATCTCATGTTCTGAAACCAATTCATCAGTTTTAATCTGAGCCTGTGAAATAATCTTCTCTGCTTTTGCCTTAGCATCTGCGATGATAGCTTCTCTCTGGCTTACAATCTTCTGGTATCTCTTGATTTCTTCAGGTGTTGTTACCTTGAGCTCTTCTAAGTAGCTTTCCAATTCATCTCTACTGATTATGATCTTTGTGCTAGAAAAAGCGGCAGGTTTACTCTCACTGTCGATAAATCTTTCCATATCTTCGATGATTTGTTCAATGCTGCTGGCCATCTTTATCTCCTTTTTTCTGCTAATTCCCGACCAATATTATCAATAGCAGCATAATCAGCATCT
>DAISYI010000020.1:17047-21865 GCA_036825385.1 Lachnospiraceae bacterium
TTTCTGCTAATTCACGATATTTCTCTTCTACCTTTGGAACAATTTCCTTTGGAACGAATGAACTGATATCACCACCATATGATGCAAATTCTCGAACAATCGTAGAACTCAAATATGAATAATGAATATCTGTTGTTAAGAATATCGTTTCTAATTCCGAGTACTGTGCTTTATTACTCTGTGCAATCTGAAGCTCATATTCAAAATCTGTTATAGCTCTCAAGCCTCTAATTACAGTAGAAACACCGATCTCTTTTGCGAAATCAACAAGAAGTCCGTCGAAAGACATAACTTTTACATTTGGCATATCTTTCGTTAACTCTTTAATCATATTAACACGTTCTTCAACACTAAACAATGAATTTTTCTGACTATTGTTCAGTACACCGACGTAAATAACATCAAAAAGTTTTGCCGACCTCTCAATGATGTCTAAATGTCCCAAAGTACATGGGTCAAAACTTCCTGGATAAATCGCTTTAGTCATATCTTTATGCCTTCTTTCTTAAGAACAAATGCTGATTTGTCTTATATACTTTCTGTCTATCAATTCTAAAGCCGATTTTGTCAATAAATTCTGTGTCGAAATACTTGTCTGCCTCGACTATAACTAATGTATTCTCATCACAAAGCTCATATTCAAGAAGTAGTTTAAGACATGTTTCTTCTAATCCTTCCTGATATGGTGGATCCATAAAGATTATATCGAATCTCTTTCCTTTAGGAAATCCACGTAAAGCATCAAATACATTCTGATTCAAAAGAGTAGATTCATCTTGAAGCTTTGTAGTATGAAGATTCTTCTTGATAACAGTGCTTGCCTTTCTGTCCTTTTCAACAAAAGTGGCATGACGCGCGCCTCTTGAAAGTGCTTCAATTCCAATCTGACCACTTCCAGAGAACAAATCAAGAAACTCTGCATCGATTACATCATACTGTAAGATATTGAAGAGTGTTTCTTTAATTCTGTCTGTTGTAGGTCTTGTCCCCATTCCTTCTGGAGCTTCCAGTTTAAGGTGACCTCTTTTTCCAGCGATTACTCTCATAGTAATTCCGATCCTTTAATACTTCTCTATTCTGCCAGAGATATGTTACTAAAGAAATAATTGTAAGAGCTGTAGCCACATAGATGAGTACGAGGCAAATTGTAGCGTACCAGCTATATTTAAGGTTAAGAATCAAAAGAATGATCATGAACATCTGTGATACAGTCTTTGATTTACCCCACATATTTGCTGCAATAACAATGTTTGCATTTGCAGCTACAAGTCTGAATCCTGAAATGATGAATTCTCTTGAAATGATAACGATAACTACCCAAGTAGGAAGCTGTCCAAGAGAAAGAAGACAAATCATAGCTGATGAAACGAGAAGCTTATCAGCAAGTGGATCCATGAACTTACCAAAATCCGTTACAAGGTTATACTTCCTTGCTATCTTTCCATCTACCATGTCTGAGAGTGAAGCTACACAGAAGATAGCTTCTGCAATTGCTCTGAATGTGAATGAATCCGGGTTGTATAACATAAAGAATACAAAGAACGGAATCATGATTACTCTAAGTACAGTGAGTTTGTTTGGTAAATTCATTCTGCTAACTCTCCTATCAAATCATAATCTTTGAAATCTGTAATCTTAACATCAACGATTTTTCCTGAAATCAATTCGTATGGTGATGTGAAGAATACGTAATTGTCGATTGTAGGTGCATCCCCATAAGTTCTTCCAGCGTAGAGATTCTTCTCAGGGATATAACCCTCTACGAATGTCTTCATTTTTGAACCTATGAGCTCTTTATTCTTTGAAAAAGCAATTGACTGCTGAAGTGTCATAATCTCATCAAGTCTCTTCTCTTTTACTTTTTCATCAACCTGTCCTTCAAAGTCATGAGCAGGTGTACCTTCTTCTCTCGAATATGTAAACGCGCCCAGTCTATCGAAGCGAACTTCTCGAATGAAGTCTTTCATCTCTTCGTGCATCTCATCTGTTTCACCAGGGAAACCAGTGATAAGAGTTGTACGAAGCATAATATCAGGAATTCTCTTACGAAGTTTTTCAATCAAGTCGAGAATATCCTGCTTTTTCACACGACGATTCATTCTGCGAAGAATGTAATCATTTGCGTGCTGAATAGGCATATCGATATAGTGAAGGACCTTAGGATTTGTAGCCATACATTCAATCAAATCATCATCGATTGATTCTGGATAACAGTAGAGTACACGAATCCATTCAATTCCTTCGATTTCAGAAATCTTATTGAGTAGTTCAGGAAGCTTCTTCTCTCCATAAATATCTGTTCCATAAAGAGTTGTCTCCTGAGCAACAATATCAATCTCTGTAATTCCTGCTTCAGCAAGGTCTCTCGCCTCAGCAAGGATGTCTTCCATAGGTACGCTTCTATAATCACCCCTAAGGTAAGGAATGATACAGTAAGTACATCTCTTATCACAGCCTTCTGCTATCTTGAGATAATCATATGGAAGTCCAGTACTTGTTACTCTTCCAACTTTGTCATTAGGAAGACCTACAAGTGGTTCGATGACGTCAAACTGTTCTTTGCCATAAGCCTTCATGATTGCATCAACAATCTTGTCGTAAGAGTTTGTTCCTACGATTGCATCAACTTCTGGAAGATCACGTCTGATGTCTTCTTTATATCTCTCGCTCATACATCCACAAACAACGAGGCCAGAAAGCTTACCTGTCTCTTTAAGCTTTCCGGCTTCAATAATATTCTGAATGCTTTCTTCGAGAGCCGTCTGAATGAAACAGCATGAATTTACAACAATTACATCTGCCTCTTCTTCTGTAGTGATATTAATCCCTGCTTTTCTACAGAGATAGAGCATATGCTCAGAATCCGAGAGATTCTTATCACACCCTAGCGAAATAAAAGCTACATTCATTATTCTGCTTTGTCCTCATTTGCAGCAGCTTTCTCAGCTTCATATTTAGCGAACTCTTCTGCTACAAGTACTTCATTTTCTTTTGCTTCTTCATCTGTGAGAATTCTAAGTTCTCCAGCATTCATCTCTTCTACAGCTACTGAAAGAGCCTTATCCTTATTTCTAACACGGATAAGTGGTTCAGAACCATCGATAATCTGTCTAGCTCTCTTTGCTGTTGCGCAAACAACGCTATAACGTGAGTTTACTACTGGCTCTTCACCTTCCTCAACGTTCTCATTAATAACTTTCATAAGTTCTACATAAGATGGATGTATCATTAGTTTTCTCCTTTCGAAAAAGCCTTAAATTCTTCCTGAATTCTATGAATGAACTCTGAATTTCTAAGTGCTCTTTTCTTCTCACTCTGAATTATATTGTGTACAGTATCAACTGCATCTTCCAAAACATCATTTACGATTATGTAATCGTACTGCTCCATAAGAAGAGATTCACGAGATGCAATCTGAAGTCTTTCGCTTACGACCTTTGCATCTTCAGTTCCTCTTCCCTCTAATCTTCTCTTAAGAATAGAAATTTCTGGTGGTGTTACAAACAGTAACAATGCCTGAGGAAAAATCTTCTTAATCTGAAGTGCTCCCTGAACTTCGATTTCAAGGATAACATCTTTACCCTCGTTAACAAGCTTGTCAACATAGGCTTTTGGAGTTCCATAGTAATTATGATTAAATGAAGCATATTCTAAAAGCTCATGCTCTCTAATCATATCTTCAAATTCTTCAACTGTTCTGAAGAAGTATTCTCTGCCTTCTTCTTCACCTGGACGCTTTTCACGAGTAGTTGCTGAAACGCTCAAATGATACATACCTGGATATGTGGTCAAGAGATGTTTCATAATAGTGCCTTTACCAGCACCTGAAAACCCGGAAAGAACGATAACAGTTCCCTTTTGATTATTCATCACAAGTTCTCTCCTTCCTAAATTACTCAAGATTCTGAACCTGTTCACGAATCTTCTCGATAAGCGTCTTAAGTTCAATTCCTATATCTGCTGTGAATTCATCTGAACTCTTTGAAAGAATAGTATTTGATTCTCTATTAAGTTCCTGAGAGATGAAATCCATCTTTCTACCGATAGGTTCATCGAGATCAAGTGTCTCTCTAATCTCAGTCGCATGACTCTTCAAGCGAACGATTTCTTCATCGATACAAATCTTGTCCGAATAGATAACTACTTCTTCAGCAATTCTATTCTCATCAATCTTGTCATCATCAATGAGTTCAGAAACCTTCTGTTTAAGTCTGTTTCTATACTCTTCAACAATCTTAGGTGCTCTATCTTCAAGCATTGAGACGAGTTCTTCAAGCCTTACAACCTTCTGAGATAAATCAGTTTTAAGTCTTTCGCCTTCTGATTTTCTAGATGCAACAAGTTTATCAATCGCATCTTTAAGAGCAGATTCTACATACTGCCATAATTCTTCAGGATCAGCAACATCTGTGTCTTCAACAACTACGCCTGGAAGGCGAAGAAGTTCAAATACACCGAGATCATTCTCCACTCCAAATTCTTCAATAGCTTCTTTTGAAGCCTGAACGTAATATGAAGCAGCCTCACGGTCATAAACAAATGTCTTCTGAGATTTTCTCTTCTGCTTGATTGTAAGACATACATCTACCTTACCACGGCTCACATTCTCCTTCAGTAGATTCTGCATTTTTTCCTCAAAAGAATATGCAAACTGAGGAAGTTTAAAGCTTGTGTCAAGGTATCTGTGGTTTACAGATTTGATCTCAACAATAAATTTCGCTTTGTCTGATTCAGCCTCTCCGCGGCCAAATCCGGTCATTGAATATATCATAATATCCTTACTCTTTCTAGCTAATTCATCATAAGCTATAATATTAT
>DAISYI010000020.1:21875-25209 GCA_036825385.1 Lachnospiraceae bacterium
TAGAAACAAAATGCGTCAAATCTTGTACCCAAAAAAGTACATTACAAGAAAGGGAAATTATGTCATTCAACGGAATTACCATACATGCTTTGTGTAACGAATTAAACCGTGAACTTTCGAATACACATATTTCAAAAATAGCCCAGCCCGAGAAAAACGAGCTGATAATAACAATCAAAGAAAAGCGAAGCACAAAGAGACTTCTAATCTCAGCAAACGCTTCCCTTCCACTTATATATCTCACAGATAACAATAAGGTAAGCCCAGCTACTGCTCCAAACTTCTGCATGCTCTTAAGAAAGCATATCAATAACGGCTTCATTAAGTCAATCGAACAGGTTGGATTCGAACGAGTAATCAAGATGACGATCGAACATCGCGATGAAATGGGCGACCTTGCCGAAAAATACCTTTATATCGAAATCATGGGTAAGCACTCCAATATCATCTTCACAAACTGCGAGAATATGATTCTAGACTCGATTAAGCACATCTCAGCAGCTGTCAGCTCAGTCCGAGAGGTTTTACCAGGTAAAGAATACTTCGTACCTACTCAGGAAGGCAAAGTTAGCCCTCTCGAAGTATCTAATGAAGAATTCAAAGAACTCATTACATCGAAAGGAACATCACTTTCAAAGGCTATAATGTCTTCTTTCGTAGGTTTTTCATCTGTAAGTGCAATCGAACTTACAGAGCGTGCAAACCTCGATGCCGACCAGTCTACTCAGTCACTTTCTGAAGAAGACATCGATAGGTTAGCAAGCGAGTTTGAAAAACTAAAATCAGACATCATCGAGGATAGAATTACTCCAAACATCATATATGATAAGAATTCTGACAAACCAATCGAGTTCTCAGTGTTTAATCTCAAATCATATGAGTCGGAAAAAGCTTCTCCATTCAACACTATCTCTGAAATGCTCGAGACTTTCTATTACGCTAGAGATATCTATGCAAACATGCATCAGCGCTCAACTGATTTAAAGAAGATTATCACAAACCTTCTTTCAAGAAATCAGAAGAAGCTAGCTCTTCAGAAGAAACAGCTCGATGATACCAAGAAGAAAGACTTGATGAGAAAAAGAGGCGAATTAATACGAGCATATCTCTATATGATTGAAGATGGGCTCGATAAAGTCACATTAAATGATTATGAAACAGGTGAAGACATCACTATTCCGCTCGACCCAACTAAGTCGCCTATCGATAATGCAAATAAGTATTTTGATAAATATCAGAAGCAGAAACGTACTGAAATCGAGGTATCTAGCCAGATAGAACTTACAAAGCAGTCACTCGAGCACTTAGAATCAATAAAAACTGCACTCGATCTCTCCGAAACCACTGATGATTTAGATTCTATCCGCAGAGAAATGGAAGAATATGGTTTTATCCATAAGCACTCTTCTAAATCTAAGAAGAATGCCAAGGAGAAACCTCTTCATTTCAAAACCAAGGATGGATTCCATATTTATGTAGGAAAGAACAATTATCAGAACGACTATATTACGTTCCACTTAGCTTCTCCTGAAGACTGGTGGTTCCACGCTAAACAGATTACAGGAAGCCATGTACTCGTACAGACGAAAGGAAAAGAACTTCCTGATGATGTTTATGAAATTGCTTCATCTCTCGCCGGATACTACTCATCTGGTCGTGAGCAGAACAAGATTGAAATAGATTATCTACAGAAAAAGAACGTAAAAAAGCCGAATGGCTCTGCACCCGGCTTTGTAATTTACTACACTAATTATTCCATGGTTGTAAAACCTGAAGTAAGAGATGTAGAGAAAATCTAACTCTTACAGATTAGTGAAAACTTTATTTCGACCTCGATCTCTCAGAATTCTGAAATATTCATCTTCGGGTTCTGTTAGTTCGGGGTCTTTATTTAATATTTCTTCAGCGTCTTCTTTAGCATACTGAAGCAAAGCTGCATCCTGAAAAATATCAGCTATCGAGAATGTCATTTCACCCGATTGTCTGATTCCTCTAAAGTCACCAGGACCTCTAAGTCTCAAATCCTCCTCAGCAATATAGAATCCATCCGTAGACTCTTTAAGACAGTTAAGTCTCTTTGCAGCATTCTCATTGCTCTTCGGAGCAGAATTCATAAGAATACAATAACTCTGATGCTCTCCACGTCCTACTCGACCTCTAAGCTGATGCAAAGATGAAAGTCCAAACCTCTGAGCATCTTCAATCATCATTACAGTCGCATTAGGAACATTTACACCGACTTCGATAACAGTTGTAGAAACTAAGATTTGTATCTCTCCTGAGGCAAACCTTGAAATCACACCGTCTTTTTCCTCTGGTTTCATCTTACCATGAAGTATTCCAATTGAAATCGAAGGCGGAAGAACCTCTCTAAGTTTCATCTCATAATCAATGACATTCTCACCTTCCATATTCTCAGATTCTGAAACAAGCGGACATACGATATATGCCTGTCTGCCTTTAAGAACCTCTGAAACTATCATCTGCCACGATTTCGTTCGAAGAGATGGATCTACGACCGCAGTCTTAATCTTCTGCCTATTCTTAGGCAACGATGTAATTCTAGAGATATTCATACCGTCATAGAGGCATAAAGCAAGTGTTCTTGGAATCGGGGTCGCCGAAAGAAGAATCGAAAACGGATAATCGCCTTTATCCGCAAAGACCTTTCTCTGCTTTACACCGAATCTATGCTGCTCATCTGTAATAACTAGACCGAGCTTCTTGAAATCCACTCCATCCTGAATAAGAGCATGCGTTCCAATAAGAAAATCTATCTCTCCCGACTTTATCCCAGAAAGAATATCTCTTCTATCCTTTGCTGTCGTCGAGCCGGTGAGAAGAGCCACTTTGAACGGCAAGCCAAACGCTTCAATATCCCTCACAAAGCCTTCAAAGTGCTGTGTCGCCAAAACCTCCGTCGGAGCCATAAGAGATGCCTGATAGCCATTCTCAGCCATATATACCATAGATAGAAAAGCGATAACAGTCTTTCCGCATCCCACATCACCCTGAATCAATCTTTCCGTAATATATTCCGAATTAAAATCAGTAACAATTTCAGAAAGTACTTCCTTCTGCCCATCAGTTAATTCAAACGGAAGCTTCTCTATAACTGAATCAAATACAGACCTCTGTGAAAAAGCATATGAATTCAACACTTTATCAAGACCATCATCTGCAGACTTCATTTCAAGGAAGAATTCTAATAGTTCAAGATACGAGAATCTATTTCTTGCTTCAACCAAATCCGAAAGTGTAGATGGTCTATGCATAAGTCTTATCGCATCTTTCTTCAAAAGAATATTTCTCTTCTCACGAAGAAAGTCCGGAA
>DAISYI010000021.1:0-420 GCA_036825385.1 Lachnospiraceae bacterium
TCCAATTTATTTGGTTTTTGTTATGGTTCCTGCAGATATAGGCTTCTTTGTCTATGATTTGGCTGCAGGTTTTACATTTGCGGTTCTTTTAGTTATATATCTGATAATTCTTTCATTCCTTTACGGTTTGTTCCGAAGGAAATTGTCGAAGCAGATTATAGATTTTGCTACTGCATATTCCAAATCGCAAAATCAGCTCATGGATGGATTCGAGGTGCCGTATGCACTTTTGGATACCAAGGGTAGAATCTCCTGGCACAATAAGAAGTTTGAAGAGTATTTCGGAGAGATTGGTCTCTTCAGCGATTCGGTTAACAAGTTTTTTCCTGAAATTACGCTTGAGACAGTAAGAGATCTCGAGGAAATGGCGAAGGTTGAGATTCGTCATGAGGAGAAGATTTTCGAGGCGGTACTTCAGAG
>DAISYI010000021.1:430-2303 GCA_036825385.1 Lachnospiraceae bacterium
AAAGAGAGGCTAAGCGGGTCGAGACTTCTCGATTTATCTATCAGACACGAGCCAAACGAACATGGTAGGGCGTATGTTTTAGTTGAAACGGATGGAGATGCCGGAAGAAACTGGGACTGAGCTGTTTTCTCTCGAAGGACAGGAGAATGTGCTTATTGCACTTACTCTGTTTGATGTAACAGAACTTTATAATGAAAGAATTGAGAAGAAGAATGTCGAAATGGTTTCTGCTGTAGTTTATATTGATAACTACGAAGAAACTGTTGAGAAGGTTGATATTGTAAAGAGAGCGCTTCTTCTTGCGGTTATCGATCGTAAGGTTTCGCAGTATTTTCAGTCTGTTGACGGTGTAGTTCAGAAGATTGAAAAAGATAAGTATTTCATTTGTTTCCAGTATAGATATCTGCAGAAGCTTATCGATAATAGATTTAGTATCTTAGAAGATGTAAAGAATATTAAAGTCGGTAACGAAAATGAGGTTACTCTCAGTATCGGAGTCGGAGAAGGTGGCGAGTCATATCGTCAGACAATGGAATATTCTAATGCGGCTATCAATATCGCACTTGGTCGAGGAGGCTCTCAGGCTGTTCTCAAGCGTGAAGGAGAGGTTTCATATTTCGGCGTTCACGGTAAGCAGGTTGAGAAGAATACACGAGTAAAGGCTAGAGTAAAGGCTCAGGCGCTTCGCGAAATGATGGAATCGAAGGACAATGTTATTGTTATGGGCCATCAGATTAGTGATATCGATGCTTTCGGTGCAGCGATTGGTGTTTGTGTAGCGGCTCACACGCTTGGAAAGAAAGCGCAGATTGTACTTAACACAATTACATCATCACTTCGACCGATTGTAGACAATGTATTGTCTATGCAGGATATAGCAGAAGACTTTATTATCGATAGTGATGAAGCGGTAAGAGTTCTCGGACCGAATACACTCGTAATGGTTGTAGATACAAACAGAACTTCTTACACAGAGTGTCCAAAGCTTTTGGAACTCTGTAAAACAGTTGTAGTTTTTGATCATCATAGACAGGGTGAAGGAATCATTCAGAATCCTGTGCTTAGTTATATCGAACCATATGCGTCATCTACTTGTGAGATGATTGCTGAGGTTCTTCAGTACTTCGCAGAAAGCATCGAGATTAGGCCTGAGGAGGCGGATGCGATGTATGCAGGTATTCTTATTGATACGAATAATTTCGTTACAAAGACAGGTGTACGTACATTTGAGGCAGCAGCATACCTTCGTAGAAATGGTGCTGATATGACTAGAGTTCGTAAGCTTCTTCGTGAAAGCATGGAAGCATATAAGGCTCGTGCTGAAGTCGTACGTAAAGCCGAGGTATATAGAAATATTATCGCGATCTCATCATTTAGTTCAGACCAGGTTGAAAGCCCGACTATCATCGGAGCACAGGCCGCAAATGAGCTTCTTGATATCGTAGGAATCAGGGCGTCTTTCGTGTTAACACGATTCAACGAGAAGATTTACGTAAGTGCGAGATCGATAGATGATATCGATGTTCAGATTATTATGGAGAAAATTGGAGGCGGTGGCCACATTAATGTAGCCGGCGCACAGCTCAGTGACGAGTCTATTGAGACGGCAACTGAGAAGATTGAGGCAATCATAGACGACATGATGGAAAAAGGAGAAATCGTAGAATGAAAGTAATCTTACTTGAAGATGTTAGAAAAGTTGGAAATAAGGGCGATGTAGTTGAAGTAAGTGATGGTTACGCAAGAAACTCTCTCCTTAAGAAAGGTCTCGCAAAGGAAGCTACAAAGGCAGCAATAAGCGAGATGGCTGGTAGAAAGAAGCATGATGATAAAGATCAGTGCGAACTCTTTCCGGTACGGCTTCACGTAAGCC
>DAISYI010000021.1:2313-3354 GCA_036825385.1 Lachnospiraceae bacterium
CAGAGCAGCAGAAAAGCTCGAGGAAGCTAAGAAGCATGCTGAAGAGATGAAGGAATGGAAGGTAGTTCTTTCAATAAAGACAGGTGAAGGCGGACGAGTATTCGGTACAGTTTCAGCTAAGCAGATTGCTGATGCAGTAAAGGAACAGTATCATGAAACTCTCGACAAGAAGAAATTTGATATTAAGGAACCTATCAAATCAGTAGGAACTTTTGAAATCAATGTAAAGCTTCATCCTGAAGTAGTTGCAACACTTAGAGTACAGGTAAAGGAAGCTTAAGCGGAGGTAAAGGATGGACGAATCATTGGTTCAGATTCCTGCAAGAATCATGCCAAATTCTCCGGAAGCCGAGCAGTCGGTAATAGGATCTCTTCTGATTGATAATGAGCTTATTTCGCTTGCACAGGAGATTCTCACACCTGATGATTTCTACAATCAGTTGTACGGACGCTATTTCGAGGCAATCACGGAGCTTTATGCAGATAGTAAACTTATAGAACCTGTAGTATTACAGGAGAAGATGCTTGAGAAGAAAGTCTCTCCGGAAACATGTTCTACTAGATTTATAAATGAATTGGTAGACTCGATTCCTACTACAGCAAACTTTCAGGAACATGCGAAGATAGTTAGGGAAAAAGCTCTTCTTCGCTCAATTATCAAGGTAAACCAGGAAATCGAGAAGGACTGCTTTGAGAGCACTATGCAGACTGAAAGCATTCTCGAGAAGACTGAGCACGACATCTTCGAGCTCCTTCAGAAGCGAGGAAAGTCAGATCTCGTACCAATTAGAACAGTAGTTGAAAATGCGATGGAGAAGATCCGTCAGGCATCAATGAGTCGAGGAACTATTACTGGTGTTGCTACTGGATTTATTGATTTGGATTATAAGACGGCTGGTCTTCAGCCCTCAGACTTGATACTTGTCGCTGCCAGACCATCTATGGGAAAGACGGCGCTCGTACTTAATATTGCACAGCATGTGGCTTTCCACGATAATAAGACTGTTGCGATATTCTCGCTGGAAATGTCGAAGGAACAGC
>DAISYI010000021.1:3364-5905 GCA_036825385.1 Lachnospiraceae bacterium
AACCGTATGTTCTCACTTGAGACGCATATTGATGCGCAGAAGCTTAGAACAGGTACTCTTAAGGATGATGAGTGGATGACACTTATGGAAGGTGCTTCGGTTATCGGTCGTTCCAACCTAGTAATTGACGATACACCATCAATCAGTGTATCGGAGATGAGAAGTAAGTGTAGAAAAATCAAATTAGAGCATCCAGATTTTTCCCTTATCATCATCGATTACCTTCAGCTTATGTCTGGGTCTGGAAGAGCAGAGTCTCATCAGCTTGAAATCGCTGAAATCTCTCGAAATCTTAAAGCTGTGGCGAGAGAGTTGCAGGTTCCAGTTATTGCTCTTTCACAGCTTTCTCGAGCTGTTGAAAGTAGACCGGATAAGAGACCTATGATGTCTGACCTCCGTGATTCAGGAGCCATCGAGCAGGATGCCGATGTAGTAATGTTCATTTACCGTGATGATTACTATAATAAGGATTCGGAGAAAAAGGGTATTGCCGAGATTATTATTGCTAAACAGCGTAACGGTCCTATCGGTACAGTTGATCTCGCGTGGATGCCAGAGTATACGAAATTTGGTAATATTGAGAGACGTGAGAATTTATAGTAAAAAAATAAGAGCTATCCGTTTAAAACGGATAGCTCTTTTGCTTTAATAATTAGCCCTGTGAAATAGAATCTGTTGGGCAAACTGATGCGCATGTTACGCATTCAATGCAAGCATCAGCGTCGATTTCGTACTGAGTATCTCTCTGTGAAATAGCAGATACTGGGCACTCTGGTTCGCAAGTTCCGCAGCTTACGCATCCATCAGAAATTACATATGCCATAGTAAAATTCCTCCTTAAAATCATATCTGGATATGATATCCAAAAACCTTACGTATATCTTACACCTTTTAGGGATGTATAAACAAGTATAAAAAAACGGTTCATAAAGATTTATTAGAGTGATGCGAGAACAGGTATCGCATTGTTCTGGAGAACTATTTCGCCATGTTCTTTGATTGCGGCTTTTGCAGGTCCATTTATGATGGCTGGTGTATCATAATCAGCGAGAGTAGCGCTAATACCGTCAAATTTCTCCGCGTCTTTAGCCGAGTAGCGGAGGTCTAGAATCAACTCATTTGTATCTTCAAATCTAGATAATGTGCTCTCACCTGTAAAATCAGGAGCTATAGCTTTCGCCACATTGATGAGATCTTCCATCGACTCAAAAAGGAAGGAGTTCTCAACTATCTCTGGGTCTTTTGGATTTGATGATTTCTTCTCAATTCTACCTTTCTTTCTGTTTACAAAAGATTTGTATAAATCAGATGTGTCGAAAGATGGGAAAGAAGGCTCATCTCCATCAGAAATAGATGGAACAGAGATATCTGTTTTTGAAAACTCAGCGAATCTAGTATCGAGCTCATCTGGATATGGATCCTTTGTGATGATAAGGCATACTGCCTCACTTGATTCTGGAATTGCTTCTATAGTTAAGCAGTCAGTTTCCGGTAAGAAATTGAAACGGTCTCTGGCTGATCTGATAGCTTCGCTAAAAAGCTTTTTAGCAGCATTTGAACCATAGCGAAGTTCAGATGGTAATATATGTCTCTTCTCAAGGTCTTCCTTTGAGAAAGTGCATTTAATCTGTTTATCGTTAATACGCTCTAAATTCAATGAAGTCTGCCTTTCTATCGATAATTACTGTTACCGAAATTATAGATTTTTTAGAAGTTTATGTAAAGTTTGGATTTATAAATATTGTAAAGAATCTATGAACTTTCTAAACAAAAATTTACCTATAATAAACGTCCATTAATTATTTCGGATTATATTGATTGAGAATCAAGGTTGTGATTTAATCTTTTTTACAAAGTTCCATCGTCATATACCACAAACCGCGATTTGATGGACAGTAGCTCGTGAATTTGAATTTCGTATAACACTCGTGGGGGCGAAATACGTAGAAGGGAGAAGGTATTAGGGAGAAATAAACGAATTTAACATGACGATATCCATCATCAGTTTTGATGGTCTTTCCTGCCATGCGGATGATGTGATATCGCCAATGTAGAAAAGAAATGGACTCGTCTGAGAATTGGAAAACTCAGATGGGGCTTTTTTTCACACAGGAAGTTCAATTGTGATATAATGACCCTGATTAGGTAATGGAGGCATTATGAAAAAAACTAGAAATAAAGGAAAGAATAACTCGTTTTTTGTGATTAGTGCAGCGGTTGCTGTGATAGCAATTGTTATTGCTGTATATGCTGTTAAGAGATATGCTCCTTCGAAAGAGAGAGTTTCTTTAAATGATTATTTTGCGAGACAGGATGGTTCGATAGCCGTAATCCACAATGGAAGTATTGATAATACTATTCCATGTGCAAAGATTATTGATGGTGAACTCTACTTCAGTCTCGAGTATCTGAAGAAATATGTAGATGACGGATATGTATATGATTCAGTTGAGAAGAATTTGAGATATACAACTGATAAAAATGTCATAGCTGTAAATGCGGACAACAAGAACTATATGGTGGATAAGGACAGTGTTTCTT
>DAISYI010000021.1:5915-22731 GCA_036825385.1 Lachnospiraceae bacterium
ACAGGCGCACTTATAATTTTCGAGAGAAAGACAAAGCTCGGCGAGCAGATCGCATCTGCTGTCGTAAGCGCAAGAGATAACGCAAGGATCGACGGTGAGTGGGGCTCATATGCAACCGATGATGAAGGCAACACTTCATCTGACCTGCTCTTAATCGAGAACGGCATCCTCAAGAACTATATGGTGGATAAGGACAGTGTTTCTTATGAGAAGGTTATCCTTCGCGATGTAGATGGAAAGGGATATCTGAATGCGGATTGGTTAAAGAAGTATTCAGATTATGTGTATACGCTTTTTAATAATCCGAACAGGGTTGTGGTAGAAACAGCTGGTTGGAAGAAGACGGTTGCAACGCTTAGTAGAAATACAGAACTTCGTACACATGGTGGTATCAAGAGTAAAATTATTTCTGACGGGAAGAAGAATGATAGCGTTGTAGTGATTGACGACTATGGTAAGTGGAGCAAGGTCGTTTCATCAGACGGTGTTCTCGGATGTGTTCAGAATAAATATCTTACAAATGAGACATCTAAGGTTGTTAAGAAAAATTTAGAAGATAGAAAATTCAAGCATAGGAAGGTTGATGGAAAGATTGTTCTCGCATGGAACCAGATTACAAGCAAGTCGGCTAATGCGACAGCAATGAAGAGTCTCGATAAGCTTGAAAATGTAAATGTTGTTTCACCAACATGGTTTTATATTAAAGATGCTGATGGTAACGTTGGAAATGATGCGAGTCTAGATTATGTATCATATGCACACTCAAAGGGCATGCAGGTGTGGGCTGCAATTGATAATTTCAGAGATAAGAGTGTAGATACAGCGCATGTATTGAAGACAACATCAGCTAGAGATAATCTTATTAACCAGACAATTGCAGCTGCGATAGCATCTAATATAGATGGAATTAATGTGGACTTTGAGTCGATTTCTGATTCAGAGAAGGATGGATATCTTGAGTTCATTCGTGAACTTTCGCTTAAATGCGAGAAGAATAACCTGATTCTTTCTGTAGATAATTATGTGCCGACAGCAGCAACTAAGTTCTATGGAAGAAAAACACAGGCTGATTATGCTGATTATGTTGTAATCATGGCTTATGATGAGCATTTCGGAGGCTCAAAGGAAGCTGGATCAGTTTCATCTTTCCCATTTGTAAGAAATGGTGTGAAAGATACACTGAAGGAAGTGCCAAAGAATCAGATAGTTCTCGGACTTCCGCTTTATACTAGAGTTTGGTGTACAGAGAATGGAAATGTAACAAGCTCTGCAGTTGGAATGAATAATCAGTACAAGAAAATTGGCGCAGATCCTTCTGAAGCAAAGTGGTTAGAGACTGAACAGCAGAACTATGTAGAGAAGAAAGATGGCGACAAGCTTTATCAGTGCTGGATAGAAGATAATAAGTCTCTCGGAAAGAAGATGGAACTTGTGAATTCAAATGGACTTGCAGGTGCCGCTTTCTGGAAGATGGGACTCGGTTCTGATGATATTTGGACTATAATCAGCAAATATATAAGAACTAAATAACTAAAGAAGAGAAAGAAGTAATAAGGTTGGAAACTGAAAGAATAGTTTTAGATAGAGAAGCAGAAGGAAACTTTGATTTTGGAAAGGCTATTTCGATTATAAGAGATGGCGGTTTGGTTGCTTTCCCGACGGAGACAGTTTATGGACTTGGTGGTGATGCGACGAATCCAGAAGCATCAAAGAAGATATATGCGGCTAAGGGAAGACCATCGGATAATCCTTTAATTGTTCATATTCATGCTTTTTCCCAGCTTGAGAGTATAGCTTCAGAGGTTCCTGAGGAGGCGAGAAAGCTGAATGACGCTTTCTGGCCAGGTCCGCTTACAATGATTGTTAAGAAGAATGATGTGATTCCTTATGAAACTACAGGTGGACTTGATACGGTGGCTGTTAGAATGCCTTCTCATCCTATAGCGAAGGCTTTCTTGGAGCAGAGCGATGTGATGATTGCGGCTCCGAGTGCTAATACTTCTGGAAGACCGAGTCCTACAAAGGCAGAACATGTTCTTCATGATTTAGATGGAAAGATTGATTGCGTGATTGATGGTGGTTCGTGTGATATCGGACTGGAGTCATCGATTATTGATTTGTCGACAGAAGTGCCTACAATCCTTCGTCCGGGATACATAAATAAGGAAATGTTTGAGAAAGTTCTCGGTAAAGAAGTTATAATAGATCCAGGTATACTTAGCGTGAATGCGGATAAGGGCTTTAAACCTAAAGCACCTGGAATGAAGTATAAGCACTACGCGCCAAAGGGAGATTTGGTTGTTGTAGAGGGCGATGTGGATAAGGTTGTAGAGAGAATCAACAAACTTGCTGCTGAAGCGAAGAAGGCAGGAAAGAAGGTTGGTGTAATCGCGACAGATGAAACGAAGAATCGTTATGATGCTGATGTTGTAGTGACAATTGGTGATAGACATGATGAGGATTCTATTGCGAGACATCTTTATGGCGTCTTAAGAGACTTTGATGATAGTAATGTAACGACAATCTATTCTGAGAGTTTTGGTACTCCGAGAATAGGTATGGCTATTATGAATAGACTGCTGAAGGCAGCAGGACATCAGGTGATTAGTATTGATTGATTTAGCGACAATAAGACGAATCATATTTGTAGATAAGCATGCAGTGACGAGAGCGCCAATGGCATCAGAAATAATGAAGAAGAATCTGAAGGAGATGGCACCTGATTTAAGAGTTGAGGTGTATTCCAGAGGATTGGTTGTGAATTTCCCAGAACCAATGAATCCAAAGGCTGAGGCGGTTTTGGTGGGAAACGAAATCACAATTAAGGAGTATGTTTCGAAAGAGTTTGTGGCCGAAGAGGTTACTGATAAAACTCTTGTGTTGGCGTTGGACCAGGAAGTGCTTGAAGTACTGATTGAAAAATATGAAATCCTTACTGAGGAGAATACTTTTGTACTTGCTTTCTTCGTAGGTGAAGAATTGGAAACTTTAGATCCATATGGTGAACCTATTGTAAAATACGGCTTGTGTTATGAAGCACTTAAAGAAACTACTAGAAACTTGCTTTTGAAAATGAAGGGTGAGCAGTAAGTATGATGAAAAGAGAAGATTATATAAGCTGGGATGAATACTTCATGGGGGTGGCTTATCTTTCTGGGATGAGATCCAAGGATCCGAATACTCAGGTTGGTGCTTGTATAGTAAGTGCAGATAATAAAATACTTTCTATGGGTTATAATGGATTCCCTAATGGTTGCTCGGATGATATTTTTCCGTGGGCGAGAGAAGGAGATCCATTGGAAAATAAATATTTTTATTCGACTCATAGCGAATTAAATGCTATATTAAATTATAGAGGCGGTTCGTTAGAAGGAACAAAGATGTATGTTACGCTTTTTCCATGTAACGAATGCGCGAAAGCGATAATTCAGTCTGGAATTAAAGAAATTATTTATGATTGTGATAAGTATGATAAGACACCATCTGTTATTGCTTCAAAAACAATGCTTAAAGCAGCAGGAGTTACGTTCAGGGAATACGAAAGAACTGGTCGTACATTAAAAATTAACTTGTAATTTTACGTCGAAAGGGTTATCGTGAAAAAAAAGGAATCTCAAAACATATTAGAAATGCTTGCGTTGGTGGGGCAGATTGCGATTACAATGCTCGTTCCGATAGTAGGTTGTACATTTTTTGGTTATCTTGTCGGGAAATATTTTAATGCCGTATGGATAACCATTATCTTTTTTTTCATTGGTTCTTTGTCGGGTTTTTTAAGTATATATAAGTTGGTAAAGAAATATATAAAATGATAAAAGCGTTAAAGAGACTAAATGAAAGTCTACCGACCCTTGTGGGTACGATGATTTTTTATTCAATGATTGTAGAAGCTGTCGGAGTCTGGTTCGTTGAGGATCAGATACGTTACACGAGCGGTCTTTTGATAGGCACAGGGTGTGGCATCTGGATGGCAATAAATATTGCGTCAGTCCTTTGGGACACCATAGAAACAGGCGCTAATCCTAAGATGGTTGCAGCGAAAGCTGCTTTAAGATACATCATTATCGCAGCGATTTTTGTAGTGATGATGGTGTTCAATATAGGCTCACTTGTTCCAGCTTTTCTAGGAATCTTTGGGCTGAAGATAAGCGCGTATGCGCAGCCATTTATTCACAGATTTATCTTGAAAGATATCCAGGATGAAGATGTGGAGACGGAGCAGGAAGTAGCTGATAACAGCAACTTGGAGATTTCCGAACCTGCTGAAAAATAACATACTAGTTTTCTTTCGGAAATTAGATTGATGCATTGGAGGTGAAAGCTTTGGAGACAATCTTGTTGTCGTCGTCGGGCGCTGACATTGATTTCATGATCCATGGCTTGATTAAGTACGAAGTATTTGGTCAGACCGTTTGGATTACGTCATCACATGTCTGTATCCTCATCGCGTTCTTGACGCTTGCGATTTTCGCTTGTGTAGTAGGACATAAGATGAAGAAAGCGACCGAAGTTCCAGATGGATTCCAGAATGTTGTGGAACTCATCGTGGAAACTCTCGATGGAATCGTCGAGGGTGGCATGGGAAAAAATGCTCCAGTGTTCCGAAATTACATCGAAACAATATTTATCTTTATATTGTTTAGTAATTTGTCGGGCTTGTTAGGTCTAAGGCCGCCTACAGCTGATTATGGAACAACACTGGCGCTGGCTCTGATTACGTTTGTAATGATTCATTTTAATAAGATTAAGAATCATTCAGCAAAAGAGCTGTGGGTAGATTTAACTTCCCCTATGCCGGCATGGTTACCGTTGTGGTTACCAATCAATGTGATTAGTGAAATAGCAGTTCCTATTTCATTGTCACTCCGTCTATTTGCAAACGTGCTCTCGGGTGTAATTATTGAAGCCCTTCTGTACGGAATGCTATCGAAAATTGCATATGTTTGGCCTGCTGCTTTGCACTTGTATTTCGATATCTTCTCAGGTGCAATTCAGACGTACGTATTCTGTATGCTTACTATGACTTATGTCAACCAGGCTGTTGACAATGAAGAAGAAGCAGAAGCGTAAAAAGGAAAACACCATATTTTAGTGATAAAACTTTTGTACCCTTAAAGGAGGAACGAAACATGAACATTTCAGGACAGGATTTGATTTTGGCTTGCTCAGCAATTGGTGCAGGACTTGCAGTTATCGCAGGTATCGGACCTGGTGTAGGTCAGGGTATTGCAGCTGGTTACGCTGCTAACGCAGTAGGAAGAAACCCAGGCGCTCAGAGTAAAGTTATGGCAACTATGCTTCTTGGACAGGCCGTAGCCGAGACAACTGGTCTTTATGGTCTTCTTGTTGCACTTCTTCTATTGTTCGTTAAACCACTCGTTGGCTAATTGGCGTTTATCAAGCATTTAGAAAGGAGGAAGAAAACCGATTATGACCAGATTATTTAACCTGGATTTCCAGCTTATTCATGATGCATCTATCGTGCTTATCTCTGTTTTCTTCCTGTTCCTAATCTTATCGAACAAGTTATTTAACCCTGTTCATAAGATGCTCGAAGATCGTAAGAATAAGATCAAGGGCGAGCTGGAGGACGCTGCTAGAGACCAGGAGGAAGCTCAGAAGCTTCGTGAAGAATACGAAGCAAAATTAGCAGAAGCTAATAAAGAGGCTGAGACAATCCTTCAGGAAGCTAGAAAGAAAGCCCAGCTGAATGAGGAACGGATTCTGAAAGAAGCTAAAGAAGAAGCTTCACAGATCAGAAAGAGAGCATATGAAGAAGCTAAACTTGAACAGAATCGTGTCAAGGATGAAATCAAACAGCAGATGGTTGCAGTAGCAGCAGCTATGGCGGCTAAGGTTGTATCTTCTAAGATTGATGCGACTGTACAGGATGAACTTGTTGACGAAACATTGAAAGAAATGGATGGTTCTACATGGCAAGATTAGTTTCCGAAGTATACGGAGATGCCCTGTACGAGTTAGCTTTGGAGTATGAAGATAGAACAGATTCTTTTTTCGAAGAAGCAAATGAACTTTTAAAGATTTTTGCTGAGAATCCTGAATTCATACAGGTAATGTCACATCCAAGTGTATCAAGTGAGGAAAAACAGAGACTTCTTGATGAGACTTTTTCAGGAAAGATTTCTGATGAAGTGCTTGGACTGTTTCATGAGTTAGAGCAAAAAGGGCATTATTCCGAAGTAAAGAATGTATTGGAATTTTTCTGTGAGAAAATTCGTGAGTACCGCCAGATTGGCCGTGCTTACGTAGTCACACCAATGGAGCTTGCTGCTGACAAGAAACAGGAAGTTCAGAGAAAGCTTCTTGAAACAACCAGTTACAAGTCGTTGGATATTGAGTATTCGGTAGATAGTTCACTTATAGGAGGAATGATCGTCCGTATCGGCGATAGAGTTGTAGACAGTAGTATTAAATCTAAACTCGAAAAACTTTCAAGAGAACTATCGAGAATTCAGTTAAAGGTAGGTGAGACGGATTCATGAATTTGAGACCTGAAGAAATTAGCTCTGTTATCAAAGAGCAGATGAAAAGATATGCCTCAAAGCTTGAGGTAAGCGATGTCGGAACTGTAGTTCAGGCTGCAGACGGAATCGTTAGAGTTCATGGACTCGCCAACGCAATGCAGGGAGAACTTCTCGAATTTCCTAATGAAGTATATGGAATGGTAATGAACCTCGAAGAGGACAATGTTGGAGCCGTTCTTTTGGGAAGCGCTGAATCTATCAGTGAAGGTGATTCAGTTAAAACAACAGGACGAGTTGTAGAGGTTCCTGTTGGTGACGCATTGCTTGGACGTGTCGTAAACGCGTTAGGTCAGCCAATCGATGGTAAAGGACCTATCGAAACAGATAAGTATCGTTTGATTGAGCGAGTAGCTCATGGTGTTATTGATAGAAAGTCTGTAGATACTCCTCTTCAGACAGGTATCAAGGCTATCGACTCCATGATTCCTATCGGTAGAGGTCAGCGAGAGCTTATCATCGGTGATAGACAGACAGGTAAGACTGCTATCGCTATTGATACAATTATTAACCAGAAGGGTCAGGGCGTTAAGTGTATTTATGTAGCCATCGGACAGAAGGCTTCTACAGTAGCTACGCTCGTTAAGACTCTTGAAGAATACGGTGCGATGGATTACACAGTTGTAGTTTCAGCTTCAGCTAGTGAGCTTGCACCACTTCAGTATATTGCTCCATACGCAGGTTGTGCTATGGGTGAAGAGTGGATGGAAAAAGGCGAAGATGCACTTATCATCTATGATGATTTGTCAAAGCATGCTGCAGCTTACAGAACACTTTCACTTCTTCTTAAGAGACCACCTGGACGTGAGGCTTTCCCTGGAGACGTATTCTATCTTCACTCAAGACTTCTTGAGAGAGCTTCAAGACTTAGTGATGAGCTCGGTGCTGGTTCACTTACAGCTCTTCCTATCATTGAAACTCAGGCCGGTGACGTATCAGCATATATTCCTACAAACGTAATTTCTATTACAGATGGTCAGATCTATCTGGAATCAGATGCGTTTAACGAAGGTTTCAGACCTGCTATCAACGCTGGTCTTTCTGTATCTCGAGTAGGTGGTGCTGCTCAGACAAAGGCTATGAAGAAGATTGCTGCTCCTATCCGAGTAGAGCTTGCTCAGTATAGAGAGCTTGCAGCTTTCGCACAGTTTGGTTCAGAACTCGATAAGAGCACAGCTGAACAGCTTGCTCAGGGTGAAAGAATCAGAGAGATGCTTAAACAGCCACAGTATTCTCCACTTCCAGTAGAGAAACAGGTTATGATTATCTACGCTGCTACAAAGAAATATCTGCTCGATATTCCTGTAGAAGACGTTCTTCAGTTCCAGAACGCACTCTTCGAGCTCGTAGATACAAAGTATCCAGAAGTCGCTGAATCAATCAAGACTGAGAAAGTTATCACAGAAGATAACGAAAAAGCTTTGATTAAAGCGATTGAAGAATGTAAGAAATCTTACAAGAACTAATGTGAGCGCATTAATGGTAGAGACCAAAAGGTGGTGAAGTACTCATGGCCTCAATGAGAGATATCAAACGTAGAAAGACTAGTATCACTAGTACACAGCAGATTACAAAAGCTATGAAGCTGGTTTCTACAGTTAAATTACAACAGGCCAGAGCGCATGCAGAAGAGACGGATCCATACTTCCAGAACATGTATAGCACAGTAGCATCACTACTTAGCTTAGCTGGAGATATTGACAATCCGTATCTGAAAAAGCAGGATTCACCGGTAAAAGCTGTTATTGCGATTTCCTCTAACAGAGGACTTGCCGGAGGATACAACAGTAACCTGGTTAAAGCAATCATGAATACTGTTCCAAAAGACGATGCGCTCATATACTCAATAGGCCATAAGGGATCAGAAATTCTTACAGCCAGAGGCTATAAGATGGGACCTGATTTTTCGGATGTCGTAGAATCTCCGAAATATGAAGATGCCATGGACATTTCTAGATCTATTCTTAAGGACTATGAGGAAGGCAAGATAGGTGAGATTTATCTCGCTTATACACATTTTAAAAACACAGTTTCACATGAACCTCGTGTTATCAAGCTTCTTCCAGTAGAGCTCGAGACAGAAGCAGAGAATGAGGACTATGTTCCTACAAAGAATGCTGCTCCTATGAATTTTGAGCCTAGCCCAGAAGAAGCATTGGATCTGATCATTCCTAAGTATGTTACTAGCTTGCTGTACGGTGGACTCGTAGAGTCTGTAGCAAGTGAGAACGGCGCTAGAATGACAGCAATGGATTCTGCAACAAGTAATGCAGAAGAAATGATTGAAGACTTAACACTCAAATATAACAGAGCAAGACAGGGAAATATTACCCAGGAGCTTACGGAAATTATCGCCGGAGCATCTGCTCTGTCTTAAAGGAAGGGAGTGATATCAAAGTATGGCTGAAAAAAATATTGGCAAGATCACTCAGGTCATCAGTGCCGTACTCGACATCAAATTTTCAGAAGGTAATCTTCCGGAAATTAATGATGCTATCAATATTCCAACTCCAGATGGGAAGGTGTTGGTAGCGGAGGTCGCACAGCATTTGGGTGACAACGTGGTTAGAGCCGTAGCCCTCGGTCCTACAGATGGACTTAAGCGTGGAATGGACGCTGAGGCTACTGGAGCACCTATTAAAGTACCAGTTGGTGAAACAACACTGGGAAGAATGTTTAATGTACTTGGAAATCCTATCGATGAGAAACCAGCACCTGCTGCTGATGAACATCTTCCAATTCATAGACCAGCACCTGCATTCGAAGAGCAGTCTACATCAGAAGAAATGCTCGAGACAGGTATCAAGGTCGTTGACCTTCTTTGTCCATATCAGAAGGGTGGAAAGATCGGTTTGTTCGGTGGTGCCGGAGTAGGAAAGACAGTACTTATCCAGGAGCTTATTCACAATGTCGCTACAGAGCACGGTGGATACTCAGTATTCACAGGTGTAGGAGAGCGTACTCGTGAAGGTAACGATTTGTACTATGAAATGGCAGAATCAGGAGTTATCGATAAGACTTGCATGGTATTCGGTCAGATGAACGAACCACCTGGAGCTCGTATGCGTGTAGCTCTTACAGGTCTTACAATGGCAGAGTACTTCCGTGATTATTCAGGAAAAGACGTACTTCTGTTCATCGATAATATCTTCCGTTTCACACAGGCTGGTTCAGAGGTTTCAGCGCTTCTCGGACGTATGCCTTCAGCCGTAGGTTACCAGCCTACTCTTCAGACTGAGATGGGTGCTCTTCAGGAGCGAATCACATCTACAAAGAACGGATCTATTACATCTGTACAGGCTGTATACGTTCCTGCGGACGACCTTACAGACCCTGCTCCTGCTACTACATTCGCACATCTTGATGCTACAACAGTACTTGAGAGATCAATCGCTGAGCTTGGTATTTACCCAGCCGTTGATCCTCTTGCATCTACATCAAGAATCCTTGACCCACTTATTGTAGGTAAGGATCATTTCGAAGTAGCTCGTGGAGTTCAGGAAATTCTTCAGAAGTATAAGGAATTGCAGGATATCATCGCAATCCTCGGTATGGACGAACTTTCAGAAGCTGATAAGCTTGTCGTAAGCCGTGCGAGAAAGGTACAGAGATTCCTCTCACAGCCTTTCTTCGTAGCAACCCAGTTCACAGGTCTTGAAGGAAAGTACGTTCCTATCGCTGAGACAGTACGTGGATTTAAGGAAATCCTCGAAGGACATCTCGATGATGTTCCTGAAGGACTCTTCCTCAATGCTGGTACTATCGATGAAGTAAAAGAACGTGCTGCGAAAGGATGATGACTTTTGGCAGAGAAAGAATTTAATGTAAAGATCATAACTCCAGATCGTATATTCTATGATGGAGAGGCTTCCATGGTAGAGTTCAATACAACTGAAGGAGAGATCGGTGTGTATCCGGAACATATTCCGCTTACAGCTATTCTTTCTCCAGGAGTATTAACAATCCATGGAAATGGCGAAGTAAAAACTGCCGCCCTTCATTCTGGATTTGCTGAGATTCGTGAAGACAGAGTCACATTCTTGGCTGAGATTGCGGAATGGCCTCATGAGATCGATGTAAGAAGAGCTGAGCAGGCTGAAAAGCGTGCTAGAGAACGACTTACAGGTCATAAGATTGATGTTGATACAGCTAGAGCAGAGCTTGCGCTTAAGAGAGCTCTTGCTAGAGAGGCTGCATCTTCGAAGAAATGATGCTTTAAAAATAAAAGGTCACTTGGGAAACCAAGTGACCTTTTTTATAGTTTAGAACTTCCTTATCTCATCATCATCGGTAGTAGTTTTGTCGATGTTTTTTATCACAACATCATAGGAAAAATCAGGCATATTTACAGTAACTGTATCGCCGACTTTGTGATGCATGATTGCTTTACCAAGAGGTGATTCCATATCGAGTCTTCCGTCGAGGGAATTGCTGCGGATAGAAGTAGTAATCTTATATACTTCTTCCATATCATCTTCGGGGAAGTAGATAGTTACAGTATTATTTAAACCGACTTCATCGTCGTCAGAAGAATCATCGATGACAGTAGCGTTTTTTAAAACTCTCTGTAAGTAACGGATGCGAGATTCATTTTGATTCTTAGCCTTTTTCGCAGCGTGATACTCGAAGTTCTCGCTTAAGTCGCCGTGTGAGCGAGCTTCTTTAACTTCCTCTAGAAGTTCATGACGAGTATGAACGATACGCTCGTGTATCTCTTTTTCTATCTTTTCAACGTCAGTTTTTGTTAGCTTTTCTCCCATTTTACATACCTCCAAAATAAAAAAAGACACTTTAGGTAAGTGTCCTTAGATTAGAACGGAGTCGGTGGGATTCGAACCCACGTGCCAGAAATCTGACAACTTGATTTCGAGTCAAGCTCGTTATGACCACTTCGATACGACTCCAAATTCGGATGAACCTTTAAAATCTTACCCCAATTTAAGTTATCTTTCAAGAGTAATATGCTATAATTGATTTCAAAGAGTTATCGAGGGTTTATGACTTAAAAACTGTGGAAGGAGATAGCATAAAGATGGATAAACTGAAGTTTGAACTTCCGAAGAATTTCGATATAAAGAATCCACTCGAGAACGTGGATTTGTCTTTCAACAAAAAGGATGAAAATAGAAACCTCTTCATGCTTCATGGTGGACTTGCGAAGAACGGTTACGACTGGTGGTGGCATAGTTTCACAGGTAGAGATGAGGAGACAGGTGAGGAAAAAGGCTTTTTCATAGAGTTCTTTACAATTAACCCTGAACTCGGTGGAGATGAGCCAGTGTTTGGCCAGCTTCATGCAAACAAGGAGAAGGGGTTAAAGCCTTCATATCTTATGATAAAGGCGGGGACATGGGGCGAAGATGCTTCTCAGCTTCATAGTTTCTTTGGATGGAATCAGGTAGATATAAAGGACGAGGTGCCTTTCCATATCAGCGCGGACAACTGTTTCCTTTCTGAGACAAGAACACTTGGAAAGGTAGCTCTTACAAAGGGCGAATGTGAGGACCATCCGGAATATATGTCAGACTATGGTGAAATGGTTTGGGATTTGAAGATCGACAAGAAGGTTGCGTTCAATGTCGGATATGGCGCAAGTAAGTTCCTTCGTGAAGTTGAAGCGTTCCAGATGTTCTGGCATGCTGAAGGCATGAAGACTGAGTATAGCGGAACTGTTACATGGAATGGACGTAAGTATATAGTATCACCAGAGAACTGCTATGGATACGCAGACAAGAACTGGGGATCTGATTTTACATCTCCTTGGATTTGGCTCTCATCAAACCATCTTGTAAGCAACATTACAGGAGAGGAACTAAAGGATTCGGTATTTGATATCGGCGGTGGGAAGCCTAAGGTAGGACCGTGGAATATCGACGGAAAGATTCTCGGAGCATTCTGGCACGAAGGTGAAGCTTATGAGTTTAATTTCTCAAAGTTCTGGACACTTACAAAGACGAAGTTTAACTGCAAGGAATCTGGAGATAAGCTTCAGTGGAAAGTTCTGATGGAGACGCCAGTAGCTAAGCTTACAGCAAACATCGTTTGCAAGAAGTCGGACATGCTGAAGATAAACTATGAATCTCCGGATGGAGAGAAGAGACATAATAATCTCTGGAACGGTGGAAATGGTGAAGGTACCATCAAGCTATATAAAAAGAAGATTTCCGTTAAAAACAAATGGAAATGGGAACTTGTAGATGATATGAAAGCCTACAATGTGGGCTGTGAATATGGGGAATATAAAGAGTAATTAGGAGGAAACGAGTTATGTTAGAAAATCTTGAGCCAAAGAAAGTATTTGAGTTCTTTGAGGAACTTACAAAGATCCCTAGACCATCATATAAGGAAAAAGCTGTAAGCGATTACCTTGTAAAGTTCGCTGAGGAAAGAGGCCTCGAGCACTATCAGGACGAACTTGGAAATGTAATCATCATCAAGGAAGCAGCTCCTGGATATGAGAACGAAATACCAGTTATTCTTCAGGGACATATCGATATGGTATGTGAAAAAGAGCCAGGTCTTGAAAAGGACATGGAGACAGAAGGAATCGATATAGATTTCGATGATAAGTATGTATTTGCTAAAGGCACTACTCTCGGTGGAGATGACGGAGCAGGCGTTGCTTATGGAATGGCACTTCTTGACGATAAAGAGCTTAAGGCTCCAAGACTTGAGGTGGTTCTCACGGTTGCAGAAGAAATTGGAATGGACGGTGCGACAGCAATTGACCTTTCTATGCTGAAAGGAAAGAGACTTATCAACCTTGATTCTGAGGATGAAGGAATCTTCTGCGTAGGTTGCGCAGGTGGAAGCAGCGTAGAACTTAGCTATACGGGAAAAAGAGAAAGCGCTACTGGAGCAGTTCTCGAATTCACATATGAAGGATTTACAGGCGGACACTCAGGTACTGAAATCGTAAAGGGTGGCGCAAATGCTATCGTATCTCTTGCAAGAGTAATCGCATCAGTTGCGAAGGATAACGATGTCAGAATCGAATCACTTACATGTGATGGTAAAGATAATGCAATCGCAAGACGTGCAACAGCAAGACTTGTGGTATCACCAGATGAAAGAAATGGAATCATCGAAGCACTCCTCGATGAAGCTGAGAAGATAAATGAGGAATTCTCATCTACAGATCCTGAAGCAGAAGCATCAGTTCTGCTCGATGGAGAGAAAGAAGTAAGCGTATTCACAAAAGAAGATAGCTTGAAGCTTCTTACACTTATTCTTGCAGAACCAAATGGTGTAGTAACTATGAGTGCAGATGTAGAAGGAATGCCTGAAACATCACTCAATGTAGGTGTACTTACTACAGAAGGAGATGAAGTTCATCTCGTATATGCTGTACGTTCCGCAGTAGAGACAGCAAGAGCAGCTCTTGAGACAAGAATGGAACTCATCGCAAATGCATTTGGCGCTAAGTACACAGTAAGTAGCCCATACCCAGCTTGGGAATACAGAAAGGATTCACCACTTCGTGATAAGATGGTGAAGATCTTTACAGATATGTATGGAAAAGCGCCTGAAGTAGTAACTATCCATGCTGGTGTAGAGTGCGGTATCCTCGTACAGAAGATTGAAGGTCTTGATTCAATATCAATCGGACCAAACCTCTACGATGTACACACACCATCTGAAAAGTTGGATATCGAGTCAACTAGAAGAACATTTGAATACTTAAAGAAAGTTCTTGAAAGCAAATAGAGGGGTAATAGATGTTTCATAGGAGGGAAAAAGCCATGAAGATAGGTATGCTTACAAGTGGCGGAGATTGCCAGGCACTAAACGCGGCAATGAGAGGCGTAGTAAAAACACTGTGTAACTTCGATGATAAGTTGACTATTTATGGTTTTCTGAATGGTTATCAAGGTCTAATCTATGGCAACTATCTGGAAATGAAGAAGAAAGATTTTTCCGGACTTTTGACCCGTGGCGGAACGATACTCGGTACATCACGTACACCATTTAAAGAACTTGATATGCCTACAGCAGACGGGCTCGACAAAGTTAAGGCTATGAAGTCAACTTATAAGAAGCTTAAGCTGGATTGTCTGGTCATCCTCGGTGGAAATGGTACGCAAAAGACTGCAAATAGACTTCGTGAAGAAGGATTAAATGTAATTCATCTTCCAAAGACTATAGATAATGATATCTATGGAACAGATGTTACCTTTGGTTTCTATAGCGCGATTGATATCGCAACTCGTGCAATTGATTGCATTCATACTACAGCAGCTTCCCATAACAGAGTTTTCATCGTAGAAGTTATGGGTCATAAGGTGGGCTGGCTTACTCTTTATGCGGGTGTGGGTTCTGGAGCGGATGTAATTCTCATTCCAGAGATTCCATATGATCTCGACAAGGTTATAAAGGCAATTCAGAAACGCCATAAAGAGGGAAAGCATTTTACAATTCTTGCGGTAGCAGAAGGGGCTATTTCAAAGGAAATGGCAGCACTTCCAAAGAAAGAACGTAAGAAGATACTTGCAGGATCCAAGTATCCTTCTGTATCATATGAGATTGCAGACAAGATTGAGCAGAAGACTGGTATGGAAGTAAGGGTTACAGTACCAGGTCATATGCAGAGAGGTGGAGAGCCAAATGCATACGACAGAATTCTCTGCACAAGACTCGGTGCAGCAGCAGGAAAGGCAATCATGGACAAAGATTTCGGAAAGATGATTGCGATGATTGACGGAGAAACAAAGAGGGTTCCGCTAGAAGAGTGCGCTGGAAAGCTTAAGGGCGTAGATCCAGAAAGCGCTATGGTTAAGGAAATCAGAGACCTAGGAATTAGTTTTGGAGATTAAGTAATATGTCATATATGGCGCTGTATAGAAAGTTTAGACCTACCAAGTTTAACGACGTAAAGGGTCAGGACCATATAGTAACAGCACTTAAAAATCAGATAAAGAACGATAGAATCGGACATGCCTATATTTTTACGGGTACGCGAGGAACAGGTAAGACTACTGTTGCGAAGATTTTCGCAAGAGCAGTTAACTGTGAGCATCCACTTGAGGATGGAAGTCCAGACAATGAGTGTGAACTCTGTAAGAAGATTCTTAATGGCACATCGATGAACGTAATCGAAATGGATGCTGCTTCGAATAACGGTGTTCAGGATATCAGAGATATCATTGACGAAGTATCATATCCGCCTACAGAAGGAAAATACAAAGTATACATCATCGATGAGGTTCATATGCTTTCGACAGGTGCATTTAACGCGCTTCTGAAAACACTCGAAGAACCACCTTCATATGTAATCTTCATCCTTGCGACTACAGAGCTTCATAAGATTCCGATTACAATTCGCTCGAGATGTCAGAATTACGATTTTCATAGAATCTCAGTTGAAACCATAAAGGATCGAATGAGAGAACTCATGGATGAGGAAGGCATCGATATCGATGACAAGGCGCTTATGTATATCGCGAAGGCTGGAGATGGCTCTATGAGAGATTCGCTTAGTATACTAGATGAGTGCATATCCTTTTTCCAGGGAAAAAGCATCTCTTACGACGATGTATTAAAAATCTTGGGTGCGGTAGATGAATCTATATTTACAGAGCTTCTCGATGATATCAGAGGAGGAGATTCAAAGAGCGCAATTGAACTAATAGAGAGAATCGTAAGAGAAGGACAGGAGCTCAGTCAGTTTGTAACAGATTTCACATGGTATCTTAGAAATCTTCTTATAGTAAAGAGTATGCCAAATGCTGCGGATGTAATCGATGTTTCTAATGAGACATATGAAGCACTTCGTAAAGAGGCAGCAGTATTAGAGAACGAAGTTATCATGCGATATATTCGTATCATGTCGACTCTTTCAAATGATATGAAGTATTCTTCTCAGAAGAGAGTTCTCCTGGAGATTGCAATTATTAAGCTTGCAAAACCTGAAATGGAAAGCGATTACGAGTCCCTTATAAATCGAATTGGAAATCTCGAGAATGATTTGAGAAATGGTGTGGTTGCTGTAAATGCAGTTTCAGATATGAGAACAGCGGCTACAGGTACAACTTCTGTAAAGGCAGCAGAGCCAGAAGTGTTTGATGTACATAAGATTCCAGAAGCAACTCCTGAAGAAGTGAAGAATGTATCTGTAAATTGGAGAAAGTTTATTGGAACACTTCCTGGTTTTTATAAGAGTACTGCGGAAATGGTTCGAAAGGTGACTGTTTCGGAATCTGGAAAACTTTTACTTGTATATGATGATGCAGGTTTGTTAGCATATGATATGTTGATGTCGGAACCAGTACAGGAAG
>DAISYI010000021.1:22805-24343 GCA_036825385.1 Lachnospiraceae bacterium
AAAATACCAGGATCCTATAGAAGCATTTGCTCAGAATGTAGGATTTGATGTAGAAGAAGAATAGATGGAGGAATAGATAGAATGGCAAAAAGAGGTGGATTTCCAGGTGGTATGCCAGGAAACATGAATAATCTTATGAAGCAGGCTCAGAAGATGCAGAGACAGATGGAAGAGGCTGCAAAGGAGCTTGAAACAAAGGAAGTTACTGGTAAAGCTGGTGGCGGAGTTGTCGAAGTAACTGTAACTGGTGCAAAGGAAATCACAAAAGTAAAGATCGATCCTGAAGCAGTATATCCAGAAGATGTAGAGACTCTTGAGGATCTCATCATGGCTGCTGTAAATGAAGCGCTTAGAGGAGTAGATGAACTTTCACAGGCATCTATGTCTAAGTATACTGGAGGATTCGGTTCAGGTCTCTTCTAATAGAAGGCAAAAACATGGATTACTATAGTAAAGAAATATCTAAACTAATAGAGAGTTTATCTTCGCTTCCAGGAATCGGACCGAAGTCGGCACAGAGACTTGCGTTTCATATCCTCGATATGCCGAAAGAGGACGTAAAGTATATAGCGGATTCACTTGTGTCAGCAAGAGAGAACGTACATTATTGTAAGGTCTGCTGTACGCTTACAGATCAGGATGTATGTCCGATTTGTTCGAATCCGAAACGTAACCATAAGCAGATTATGGTAGTAGAGGATACTAGAGATCTCGCGGCCTATGAAAAAACTGGAAAGTTTGAAGGAACTTATCACGTTCTTCACGGTGCGATATCTCCGATGCAGGGAATAGGTCCTGCGGATATTCGCCTGAAAGAACTCATGGTAAGGCTTCAGAGCGAAGATGTCGAAGAAGTTATCATAGCGACAAACTCATCTCTAGAAGGTGAAACGACTGCTATGTATATATCTAAAATGGTAAAACCGAGTGGTATCAAAGTGACTAGAATTGCTAGTGGCGTACCTGTCGGTGGAGATATCGAAAACATCGATGAAGTCACACTTCTTCGAGCATTAGAAGGTAGAATAAATCTGTAAATTATTGAAAGAATGCCCTTATGGGCATTCTTTTTTTGTGCGAGAGTTAAAATGTTAAAAAAATATAAAAAAAGATTGACAATAATATACCGAGGTTTATAATGAGTTTAAGGGTGTTAATTAATTATAAATTTATTTAAAGTGGTTCTAAAAATGAAAGGGGAAATATCATGATGAGAAAGTCTGTAAAAATTCTAGGTGGCGTGTTGCTAGTGGCAACAATTGCTGGAAGTTCTTTAGGAGTATCAGCGAATAACTGGGAAGATGCTAGATTTGATTTCTTGTATATTTGTGATGGTGCAGAGGAGTATACTGAACCACGTACCAAAGAGGATAATACTTGTTCATATGTAAAATGTGACTCTAGATCAGAGACTTTTGACGCATTTATACGAGGAACAAATAGTAGTTCGATTTATCCAGGAGATGATTGTTCGGGAGTGGTAACAGTAAAACCTGGACAGTATAAATATATTAAAAATAGTGTATATGGACGTTTGT
>DAISYI010000022.1:0-212 GCA_036825385.1 Lachnospiraceae bacterium
AAAAGAAGGTGGAGATTGTATGATAAAAGATGATTACTCAATAACAATTGCTCCAGAGGGGAGTGTATATCCGTGTTATTCATTAGTATCTATATCTGGTTTTAGAATTGGAAATATAAAGAGTGGTTATGTGAAGAAGGCTTTAAAAGGGTGTGAAAAGAAATGCTCGTTAAACGCGATTTGTAAAGGTGGCTGTCCTTATAATACATATG
>DAISYI010000022.1:222-1071 GCA_036825385.1 Lachnospiraceae bacterium
AAGATGGGTGGAGTACAAGGAAATGTTTCAATTGATGAGATGGAATATGTGGAGGTTTAGATGAAGGTTTTTTTCAGTTTAGTTAAATTCAACAAGAAAAGCACATTGGTAATATATTCTGTTTTATATTCAATCGCAGTGGCGTTAATGCTTGTAATTCCTGTTATCTCACAGAGATTAATTGATTCAGTAGTAGATATGAAAATGGGCGAGGATACATATAAGTGGATTGCGCTTACATTGCTGCTGTTTGTGATATATCAGGTTGAAGGATATTTCCTGGATGTTTATAAAGGAAAAACAGAAGAGGATTTCTTTGTCTCGATAGCTTCAAGATTTAATACAGTTATCAAAAATCAGAAAATAAAAGATAGAGCAGTTTTAGATTCTGAAACAGTTAATCAGCAAATGGGACAGTCATATGAACTAATTCAAGATTTTGTGGCGTATTATCCGGTAAAGACGATAATAAAAGTAATACAGTGTGTTTGTATTGTGTGCTTACTAATGTTCTACTCAGTAGAAATAGGTATTATGACGGTGCTTTTTGTTCCTTTTTTTATTTTGGTCTCTAATAAATATAGTGAGAGATTGTCAAAAAATGGAGAAGACACTATAAATTCGATGCAAGAGGTCAGAGAATACAATGCTGATTTCGCAAAATATAGTGTTGTAGAAAGGTTTAAAAACATATCTCGATTTGTTCAAATTGGTCCATTGCTAAGCAAGTATAAGACTAATAAGAATAAGCAAATTAAGAATGAAGCATTTTTTTGTAATTTTTTGTCTTATGCACTTTTAAATCTACTAATAAATGCGGCATTGATAATTTCTGCAATAATGGTTTGT
>DAISYI010000022.1:1081-9202 GCA_036825385.1 Lachnospiraceae bacterium
AAAGATGACGGTAGGTGCATTATTTGCAGTACAGTTATATATATCTAATTATTGGGATCCAATAGAGTGCCTGATATCAATATATAAAGAATTTTACTCGGTAAAAAAGGTTATTGTTAATTTTGAAGAATTGTTAACTCTGGAGTGTGTAGAATACGAAGAATCAGAGATACCTGAAATAGGGATTATTGATTATGTTTCTTTAGATAAAGATAACAAAGAACTACATGAACCAGTTTCGATTAGTTTCACGCCAGGAAAGTTATATGTCATTACTGGAGAAAATGGTGTTGGAAAGACAACACTAATTAATTCGATCATGGGTTTTTCAGATAGATATCATGGAGAGATAGAAGTTAATAATAAAGGTCATAATAAGAATTTTGTTTATTCTATTGCGGAGCCACCAGAGAGTAAATTTTTTAATGGCTTAGTAACAGATAAGTATTCGATGGGCCAGAAAAAGATTAAACAGATTCAGAGCGATGTCATGGAAGAAAAAGATGTGTATTTGTTCGATGAACCTACTAATTATTTAGATAAGCAGAAAAAACAGACTGTTATAGATTGTTTAAGAAGTAAAGTGAATCAGAACAAAATCGTTATTGCTATTTCACATGACAAAGATATTATTGATGAAGCTGATAGAGTGATAAATTTGGCATAGACGAGAAAAAAATAGAAAAAAGAATTATCAAGATAGTGTTGAATATAGAACATTAGTTCGATATAATTATATGCATAAGGACCATCCAATTCGGGTAGGCGGTTGGCTCACCTTTAGAAAGGAGTTTTCTCCAATCGAAAGGAGGTGTGGCTAATGGAGCAATTAACGTTGATCCTTATCGTTTTGGTGTTAATAACTCTCAAAGAGATTATTTCCATTATAAAACGGTAACCGCTATCGCCAAAATCTCGGTTACCGTTCTACGTAATCTGTAATTTGGCCAACCGTCTATGGATGGTCCTTTTTGTTACCTTTATAATAGCATGTACACAGAAAGAGTCAATGGTTATTTGTAACCAATTTCTAAAATTTCCCCAAAACACAACATCTAGCCTTTTGAAAGCATTATAATAACAATATGTTATATACATGCACATCAGAAGAGGGGGATTCATATGAAGAAAACCTACATCATTGACACCAATGTTCTGATTCAGGCGCCTTACGCGCTGGAGTGCTTCGAGGATAATAACCTCGTACTTCCACTCGTAGTCCTGGAGGAACTCGACGGACTGAAGAAGGCTGATGGAGAGAAAGGCGCGAATGCGAGAGAAGCAGTGCGCGTTCTCGAAAACTATCGTGTGAAAGGGGATTTAATCAAGGGCGTAAAACTGCCTGGTGGCGGTACGCTCAGAATTGAAAAAAATTGCGTAGATGTAAAACTTCCGGTTGATTTGCCGGAGGATAAGTCAGATAACAGGATTCTCAAGGTTTGCAAAGGTCTGCAAGACGCCAAACCTCGAGGATCTTTTGTTTTAGTAACGAAAGATATCGTTCTTCGATTGAAGGCGCAGATCATCGGAGTGAAAGCGGAGGACTTCACGACCGAGCAGATTACAGACGAAGACAAGAATTACACAGGACGCGACGAGGTATACATTCCAGAGAAACATGTTGGAGAATTCAAGGAAGGTGGTTGCGACCTCACTAAACTCTATAAATGTGATGCGAAGGGGAAAAAGCAGAAACCTTACTTTTCTGAGAATGAATTTCTCGTTCTTCGTCCAGATCAGAACACTGAGAATACACTCCTCGGTCGAGTATCAGGAAAGAAAGTCGTTCCACTTGTGTCGAAAAATGTACACCCATACGGATTCTCTCCGAGAAACGTAGGTCAGTACTTTATGCAGGAAGCCCTTATGGCGAGTGCTAAAGAAGCACCACTTGTAATTGTGAAAGGTCAGGCTGGAACGGCGAAGACATTCTACTCGCTCGTAGTCGGAATGGAGAAACTATACAACAATCCTTCAGGAGAATATAGACGAATCATCGTATGCCGACCAAATGCACAGTTTGACGATGACATCGGTTTTTTACCAGGAGGAGAACAGGAAAAAATAGCTCCGCTCATGAGACCAGTTATCGATAACCTGGAGCAGATTTTAGATTCGGATGATAATGAAAGATATAGCGACGAAGATATGCTCAGTGACAAGATTATGGAAATCTTCGAGAGAGGAATCATTCAGACAGAAGCGATGAATTTCATTCGAGGACGTTCTATTGCAAAGACATACCTCATCATCGATGAAGCTCAAAATATGACACCTAATCAGGTGAAAGGTATTATCACGAGAGCAGGCAGAGGAACGAAGATTATTCTTCTAGGAGATCCCAATCAGATTGATAAACCGTTTCTTGATGACAGAACGAATGGACTTAGTTACGCAGCAAAGTATATGAAAGGAAGTCCACTTTGCTGGCAGATTACTATGAGTGCAGAAGAATGTGAAAGATCAGAACTCGCAATGGATGCAGTAAAGAGATTATAGAAAAAAGGATTGGCGTAAGTGAACAGCCCCCCTGTCAAGTAGACAGGGGCTGTTCGAGGCCAATCTTTTTCTATGGAAGGAAAAACAAAACTTAAAGTCGGATAACCGAACTTATAATTTAATTAGTAGATTCCTATTGAACCGAAAGATGTTTCTGCATGAATCACAAGTTTCTCCGTGTATGTAACAGGGTTTTCGTGTTTAACATAAACACTTCCGAATGCTGAATCTGGATCTACCTGAACAAACCAGTCGGCTGGTACATAAAGATTAATTCTTCCGAAGTTGTTATCTACAGAAACTTCTGCGATATGATTTACGAGGTTTGCTCCGTCGAAGTAAAGGTTTACTGAACCGAAGTTGTTATCTACATCTACGCTGACTACGTCTTCACCAGAAAGGTATTTTGCAGTAGAAGCGAAATTGTTGTCGATGTTTACATTTCCGTTCAGAATAGATGTTTCAGTAGAAGCAGCATCTTCGCCATTTTCACTTGTGTAGTAATAAGCACCATCTTTTTTTATGAAATGCTTGTGCTTTCTAGGATGAAAAATCTTCTCAAGTCCCCAGCTTACAAGTGCTGTTGCGAGGAGAAGTGTCCATGGAGTGATAGCTGTGATTCCGAGCTCTTTATCATAAAGACAAGCGATAAGCGCAAGTGACATCAAAGTCTTGAAAATGCTTCGTGAACGGATACCATCAACTGTTGTGATACAGAAGAATACTGTAAGAACTAGTGTAAACATTGAAACTGAAATCGTCATGTATTTATCTGCTATTAAATAAGCAGCAATTGCGATGAGGAAAAGTCCCCAAAGTGCATCTGAAAATCTCTTCATATCTATAACCTTCTTTCTTTCATTTTATCCATAAATAGTTTGAAATAGCTACGCGACACATAGGTCGTCTTCTCTGTTCCGATGAATCCCACCTCGCTGGCGCCTGTGAGATTTCGATTCACCGACTGAATCAGCTCTAGGTTTACGATGGTTGATTTCGAAACTCGTAAGAACGCGGGTGGAAGAAGAGCTTCCATGTCGCGAAGTCGAAGCGCTGACTCGTAAATATCTAGTTTGGTGTGGACCGCTAGATGCGTTCCATTTGTTTCAATAAATAGAATCTCTCTGACCGATACAAAATACGACTTGCCATCCAGTTCGAGTTCTACCGATTGAGGTGATTTTGCTTTTTCCGAAAGTGACTTCTGGAGAGCGATAATCTCGTCGGTAATCTCTCGACAGGAAATGGTGATGCAGTCCTCGGTCAAGTCATCTATCACTTCTAACTTGATCTTCAAAGGCCTCCCCCGTTTCATTAATCTTTTTTCTTTACGAGTATAACTTTAGAGATTTTCGGTTTAGAAGTAAATAGGAAAAAGCTAACAGGTCAAAATCGGGTCATAAGAAGTCGAAAAATCTCTTTATCTGCACTTCAGAATGTGGTAAAAATAATAGACAGATAATAGAAAAGAGGGAAAAAGCATGGCATTTAATCCGGCAGCACTTATGAAGCTGATGCAGCTCAAGAGCAAATTTGAATCAAATCATCCGAAGGTTGTGGCTTTCGTTCAGAAAGTAATTATGTCTGGCCTTCCAGAAGGAACAGTTATCGAGATGTCGGTTACTAGACCGGGTGAAGAGAAAATCACAGCGAACATGAAAGTGACGGCTGATGATATCGAAATCATGAACGAGCTTAAGAATCTGAAGTAACATATTATATAGAAGAAACTCGAAAGAGTAGGAGGAAAAAATGGTAAAGCATGTAATACTTTGGCAGCTTAAAGATGAACTTAGCGCAGAAGAAATGGCGACTGTAAAGGCAGGAATCAAGGAAGGACTCGAAAGTCTTCAGGGAAAGATTCCTGGACTTGTGGAGATTCACGTCTATAACGAAGGACTCGCATCATCAAACGCAGATGTAATGCTTGATTCTACATTTGTTGACGAAGCGGCACTTAAGGGATATGCAGTACATCCAGAACATGTGGCTGTAGCAGATGGAAAGGTAAGACCTTATACAAAGAGTAGAACTTGCTTGGATTACGAGATTTAAAATGATAAAAGAAGTCGAGTCACAAATGGAGGGGTGGAAACTCTATAAAATGTGACTGATGGTCAGTCTGTGATAAAGAGTGGGTTTTGGGGAAACTCACTCTTTACTTTTTTTATAATAAAGGTTAAAATCTCACCCATATTGCTTTTGGTAGTTAGGAGTAAATATGGGACTTAAGATTATTACTGATTCAGGTAGTGAGATTACAAAGGAAGTAGCGAAGGAACTAGATGTAATTGTTCTTCCGTTGAATGTTCGTTTTGGTCAGGAAGAGTATCAGGCTGGAGTGACACTATCAAATGAGGAATTCTATAATAAACTTATAGAGACTGATGAGTTTCCAAAAACCAGTCAGATTTCACCTGCTGTTTACGAGGAAGTGTTTGAAGAAATCGTCGAGGATGGAGACGAGGCAATCTATATTTCTATTTCATCAGAACTTTCAGGAACGATGCAGTCAGCGAGAATAGGAGCGGCAGACTTCGAGGATAGTATATCGATAATAGATAGCCGACAGGCGAGTGTTGGTGTAAACATTCTCGTGAAACAGGCTTGTATATATAGGAAAGAAGGTTATTCGCGAGAGGAGATTGTGAAGAAGCTTCTTTGGGATAGGGAAAGAATTAAGACGATAGCTCTTTTTGACACGCTTGAATATCTGAAGAAGGGCGGTAGAATCTCAGCTGCAGCAGCAGCAATAGGCGGTGCGCTATCAATCAAGCCGGTTATCAAGATTGAAGATGGTATTGTAAAAGTAATCGGTAAAGCAAAAGGGTCAAAAAATGGCCAGAATAAGCTAGTAGAATTTGTAAAGAATAGCAAGGGTATCGATTTCGAGTGCCCGCTTTGTTTGGTTTATACAGGCCTTGATGACATAATGCTTAAAAAATATATTGTGGACTCAGCCGCTTTGTACGAAGACTTTGCTGAAGAACTTCCATATGTTCAGGCTGGACCGGTCATAGGAACATATGCTGGACCGGGAGCAATAGGTTTTGCATATTTTGAAAAAGAGTAAAAAGAACCCAGAATTGCATTAGGCAATTCTGGGTTTTTGTTTATCTGGACGACTTTGAAATCTGGTCGCGAAGCTTTTTCGCGGCAGCGGAAATGGGACGGTTAGGATCATAAGCTAGACAGACTTTGCGCTCAGGGATGATGTCTATGAGACTCATCTTAATAATCTCTCCTGCATCGATAGATTTCTGTGCAATAGGTTCTGGAATGAAAGCAAGTCCGATTTCGCTTTTTACCATAGGAAGAAGCTGGTCGGCTGTTGAAACTTCAGTGTCTGGTTCGAAGTCGACGCCTTTTTTCAGAAAAAGCTTACGGTAGAATTCATATGTCATAGTGTCTTTTCCGAGGCAGATGAAAGGGTGCTCTTTCAGAGTTGTTAGTGTCAGCGGTTTCTGGGAAATTTTCTTAAATGTGTTTCCACCTGTTAGAATCTCCTGGAATGAGAGGAGTTCATGGATACGAATCGATGAGTCAGAATGAGCCGGAGTCGTGACAACAGAGAAGTCTACGATACCATCTCTTACAGCAGAAAGCGCCTGTGGTGTAGAGTGGTTAAGTATCTTTAGCTGAATCTTTGGGGGATTTAGATGAAATTCTTTAAGCTCTTTAAGAAGGAGTAGATCAAGCGCTGTTTCAGATGCGCTGATTGAGATACTTCCATGCTCGAGAGATTCGGCCTGCTCCATTTCATGTTCTGCTGTCATAAGCTGAGTCATGGCGCCGCTGACATGAGCGAATAACCTTTCGCCCTCTGGAGTAAGAGAAACACCTTTGTTTGTTCGAATGAATAGAGTACACCCTGTTTCTGCTTCCAGTTTGTTCATGGCGCGAGTTACATTCGGCTGATTGCTGTGAAGTGCTTCGGCTGCACGTGTAAAGTTCTTATATTTTGCTACGTAATAGAAAATCTTATAGTATTCAAAGTTAACGTTCATGATTTTTCCTCTATGTCACTATATCAAATTGATATTCCAAATATACCAAATATGTTTTTTACATATCTCTATGAGATTATTATACTGATAAGCAGTTGGGGATACAATTATGAATTTGTAAAACCAAATGAAGTTAAAAGATTACTGATAAGTAGAGGCACATGGGAGGAAGAAATGGAAACACAGAAGAAAAAACTACCACTTGCAATGCAGATATTCATTGCGTTAATTTTGGCGATTGTTTTTGGGATGTTACTTCAGGATCACGCTGATTTTGCGAAGACATATATCATGCCTTTCGGAACAATCTTCTTGAATTTACTGAAGTTTATAGTAGTACCGATTGTACTCTTCTCACTTCTTTCAGGAATCATTTCTATGAAAGATATCAAGAAGGTCGGATTCATCGGGGGTTCGGCGGTTTGCTTTTATATGTGTACAACAGCGGTAGCTACTACGGTAGGACTTGTCTTCGCAAGTTTGTTCCAGAGATTTTTCCCGGTGCTTTCTACATCATCACTTAAGTATGACAAACCGGAGAGCGTATCTATCATGGATACAATCGTAAATATATTCCCATCGAATGCGGTTTCACCACTTCTGAATGCAACTATGCTTCAGGTAATCGTGATGGCACTCGTAATCGGATTCGCAATCATTTCTCTTGGGGAAAAAGCTTCTCCAGCCGTACGAATGATCAATGTATGGAATGAGATTTTCATGAAATGTATGGACATGATTTTGAAGCTCAGCCCAATCGGCGTGTTCTGTCTCCTCTGTCCAGTTGTTGCTGAGAATGGACCTATGATCATCGGATCACTCGCGATGGTTCTCCTTGCAGCTTATATCTGCTACATCGTGCATGCTATTGTCTGCTATTCAGCAACAGTAAAGGCAATCGGTGGAGTATCACCTATTACATTCTTTAAGGAAATGGCACCGGCTATGATTTTCGCTTTCTCAAGCGCATCATCAGTAGGAACACTTCCTCTTAATATGGAATGTTCAGAGAAGCTCGGAGCATCTAGAGAAGTTTCATCATTTGTAATGCCACTTGGTGCTACAATCAACATGGATGGAACAGCTATCTACCAGGGTGTATGCGCAGTGTTTATCGCTACATGCTACGGAATTCACCTCACACCAGGTCAGATTGTGACAATCGTACTTACAGCTACACTTGCTTCAATTGGAACAGCTGGTGTTCCTGGAGCTGGAATGGTTATGCTTGCAATGGTACTTCAGTCAGTAGGTCTTCCTGTAGAAGGAATTGCTCTCGTGGCTGGTGTAGATAGAATCTTCGATATGGGACGTACAGTTTTGAATATCACAGGAGATTCAGCTTGTACACTTATCGTTTCTAACCTCGAAAAAAAGAGAGAGGCTAAAAAGAAAGGTTCGCTTGCTACAGTATCTGGAGAAGTTCAGGTATCTGAGTAAGATATAAAGGGAAAAAGAAAAATGGCGTTAAATACGCGGGAAAGCACCTTCGTCTTGTTACCGGATGAAGGTGCTTTTTTTATGCGAAGAGGGGGCGAGTTTTCGAAAATGTTTCGTGAGCTTTTTGCACAATGGGAGAATGTTAAATTTGTATTATATGTATAATTGAATGAAG
>DAISYI010000022.1:9212-10490 GCA_036825385.1 Lachnospiraceae bacterium
TACATTTGTTTTAGAAAACTAAAGAATCGATGAACATAAAGGGGGCGCTAATGTTTCGTCAGATCAATGCCATGGTAAAAAGGGAGTACCTAAAGTGGATTCTAAATACGAAGAATATCGTAATTTTGGTACTTCTCGTCTTTATAAGAAAAAAGGTAATATCACCTCTCATAAGTGCATCAATCGTAGAGAAGACGCCGCTTAATTGTGCGGAGTCTTCTCTTGCTGTTTTAAATTCATGGATGTGCACTTTCCTTCTCTCAGTAATGTTTATAGTTTTGATTTCAGGACTGCCTCGTGTGGAAAACGATTTTTACAACGTGGTTTCTAGAGTGGGAATAAAAAGATGGTGCATTTCACAGCTGGTGTTTGCACTTTGTGTAGTAGGAACATTTGCAGGAGTACTCATAATTTCATCCTGGGTACAGACGGCGAATAGAAGTTTTGTTGCGAATGGATGGAGCCTCATTACAACTCAATTTGGTCAGATACATGGAACGGAAAGTTTGATTCCGCTTAATCTCTATAACCAGATGCCTCCGTTCGAAGCGCTAGGATATTCAGTGGTTCTTTTTATTCTTTATTTGATTTTAAACGTAAACTTTCTAGTATTAGGAACGATTTGCGGAAAAAAATCAATCACAACAATTCTGATGATTCTTTTGATATGTGCAGGCGAAGGTTTCTATCTGGCTAAGAGTAAAGCTATGTGGTTTTTTCCGATATGTCATTCGATGCTGGTAGCACACTGTCAGAAATATTATCGAGCAAAGTTGTTTCCGATAATGGGATCTGTGGTGATTCTATTGATTTTAAATGTGGTAATTTCGGCACTAATCTATATAAAGATGCTTCATGTCAACTGCGATGAGATGAAGGAGAGCTTATGAGTGTGATACAGAGAATTGATATAAAGAAGGTATTGCTGCTTTCAGTGGTGACATTTGCAACGTATTTGTTTTGCGCAGCGTATCATGCAGAAGATGAGGTATATACACTTTTTGATGTAGTCTTTCTCAGACGAGATTTACTGAAGAATGTAGGAAGAGAATCATATTACTTTAATCCGTATAGTGAGTGGTTTGAGTTTGCGATGCCTATTTTGTTTCCGGTTCTATCAGTCACACTTTTGTGTGAAGAACTGAAAAGCGGTACTTCGAGATATAGTGAGCTGCGAGTAGGGAAAGGGAAGTTCTTTAGAGATGTAATTCTGAGTGCGTTACTTACATCTTTAATTATATATATGATAAGTTATTTACTCTTTGAAATCTTTGTGCT
>DAISYI010000022.1:10500-21440 GCA_036825385.1 Lachnospiraceae bacterium
AGCAGTGCCACCCGCTAGTGAGGAAGTTTATGTGGTTGGTGAAAGCGCATCTGAAATGGTGGCTTTAGGCATGAAAGGGATTGGAAGAACACTGATACAGATAGTATTTGTGACTTTTATGTCTCTTATGATGGCATTTCTTTCGAAGGATAAATATGTAGCTGTAACTATTCCATTTATCGTTTACTATATGATGTCACCTTACTACATAAGCGAATGGGTATATATCGGTTTGATTGTAATTATGTTTTGGATTTCAGAGTGGCTGATGGAAAGGGGAAATTGAGATGATAAAGATAGAGGATTTGTCATTAAAGATAAAGAATAAGGAATTATTATCTCATATAAATATAGAGGCAAAAGATGGTCAGATTACGGGACTAATTGGTTATAACGGATCGGGTAAAACACTCATTATGAAGTGTGTCTGTGGATTTATCACATCATATACTGGAAAGATTTATATCGATGAAAAGGATATGAGAAAGCACTCGGTAGAAGAGTTCAATATGGGGATTCAGATTGAGACACCTTCGTTTATTTCGTTCTACACAGGATTTAAAAATTTAAAGAGCTTAGCTAGCCTGAAGAATCGGATTGATGATGAGAAGATAGAAGAGACAATGGAACTAGTAGGCTTGGAACCAAAGAACAAACTTTGCGTATCTAAGTATTCTTTAGGAATGCGTCAAAGGCTTGGAATAGCGCAGGCGATTATGGAAGATCCCAAGATACTCATTCTAGATGAACCATTTAATAGTCTTGATTATGAAGTGAGTCAAAATATAAGAAAAATTCTTCTGGAAGAAAAGAAGAAAGGCAAGACTATTATCATAACATCACATAATCCGTATGATATCGAGGCTTTGTGTGATGTTACATATAAGGTGGAGAAAGGGAAGATAACATATTAGGAGAATTAGTCTACTGAATAAAAAGCGACGAATCAATGTAGATTCGCCGCTTTTTCCTATTCTCCCCAGAAATCAACTGGTTCGTATTCTTGTAATTGCGCGAGGAAACCGCGTTCTGCAAGTTTCTCCTGGATGAGATTTAAGATTTCAGGGCTATCAGCTGACACTGTGTGATAGTGATAACCTGAAGTGATATTCTTCAGAGGTGTAGATTTACCGTTTGTCATATCTTCCATGAAGAGGTCGACATCGCGACGGGACTTGATATTTAAGTCGGCGCGGATGAGACCATAGGAGCGATGTGATACAAAGACATCGTCTACACGAGCACCTGCATCTACAAAGATGTAGAGCTCATCTCTGGTTTCCTCGTCGGAGTGATGAGTTTTAAAAACTCGGGTTTTTGAGTTAGATTTCTGTATGAAATATCCTCTGTTCATGGAGAAAATCTGTGCGCCATTCGCACGCATTAGAGCGATATCCTGAACGACTGACTGTCGACTTACGCCAACTTGTTTTGCTATGTCTGTTCCGGAAATCGGTCTGTCATTCTCTTCCAGAATAGAGTAGATTTTTGCTCTTCGTTCATTTCCGTTCACGAGATTTCGTCCATCCTTTCTATTTTAAATAGCATGAAGATTTTTCAGAGAAATGTCTAAAATAGGAGATGAATGAGTCAGAGCTCCGCTTGAAACATAATCGATTCCGAGATCTTTGATCTTATCGATATTCTCTTTTGTCATATTTCCGCTTACTTCGATTTCAGCGCGTCCCGCGATAATCGAAATAGCTTCTTTCATAGTGTCGTGGTCCATATTGTCGAGCATGATGATATCGGCACCAGCTTCTACAGCTTCACGAACCATGTCGAGGTTCTCAACTTCTACTTCAATCTTTCTTACGAATGGAGCATATTCCTTCGCCATCTTTACAGCCTTAGCTACGCCACCGGCTGCACCGATGTGATTATCTTTAAGCATGACACCATCTGTAAGATTGTATCTGTGATTGTTTCCGTTACCGATTCTTACGGCATATTTTTCGAAGATACGGTTATTAGGTGTAGTCTTACGTGTATCGAGGAGCTTTATGTCTGTTCCTTCGAGAAGGGTAGCAGCCTTATTTGTATAAGTAGCAACCCCGCTCATACGCTGAAGGTAGTTAAGTGCTGTTCTTTCACCAGAGAGGAGAACCCTGATGTCGCCTCGAACAGTAGCCATATTCTGTCCGACCTTAACCGCATCGCCATCTTTCACATAAAACTCTACAGATGTCTTCTCGTCGAGAAGAGTAAATACTCTTTCGAAAACCTGAAGTCCGCAGATGATACCATCTTCTTTACAAATCAAATCTACTTCACCTGGAGTAGAAGTTGGCATAACTGAATTTGTAGAAACGTCTTCGCTAGTGATATCTTCTCTAAGCGCGCTCTCAATCAGTGGGTCGACGTTTAGTTTAAGTGTTATTGGATCGAACATGATTCCTCCTTTTTAATTGACTTGTCCTTTGAAATCTCAGAGAGGATGAGCGACTTGTATTCATTCTCGAGTCTCTCTTCGTCTTCGTAATATTCTATATCAATATTCAGAAAAAGCTTCTCTGCGTTAACCTTCTCGTACTTCGATACGATGTCACGAGCGGCGCGTTTTGCGAAAACTAAGCTTTCGAGAAGCGAATTACTTGCAAGTCTGTTTCTTCCATGGACGCCATTACATGCAGTTTCTCCGATTGCATAGAGATGCGACATAGATGTCTTTGACTCGTGGTTTACCTTGATTCCGCCCATGAAGTAGTGCTGAGCTGGTGTAACTGGTACGCAAGTTTCATCCGGGTTTACACCATGTTCTACGCAGTGAGCTACGATGTTTGGGAAATGAGAATGAAGTTCTTCATTCGGAATAGTTCTGAAGTCTTCCCAGACATATTCTGTATTATCACGTTTCATCTGTTTCTTTATTTCTTCGGTGAGAAGGTCACGTGGAAGAAGTTCATTAGTGAAACGCTCCATGTTTTTTCCGTAAAGCTTAGCGCCTTCGCCTCGCACTGATTCTGAAATCAGGAATGAGCGTTCAGTCGTATCCTTATTATAGAAAGTAGTCGGATGTATCTGAACATAGCTTAAATCCTTGAGCTCGATGCCATGATTGATTGCGATTGCAAGTGCATCACCTGTGAGGTGACGGTAGTTCGTTGAATGCTTGTAGAGGCCGCCGATTCCGCCTGTGGCGAGAATGGTGTAGTCGCATTCGACGGTAGTGATTTCGCCGCTTGGCATTCTTATGATGGCGCCGTAGCAAGTATTATCTTCTTCTATGATGTCGAGTAGAGTCGTGTTCTCTAGAAGGGTGACGTTTTTAAGCTTTTTCACCTCGGAAAGAATGTGAGAAGTGATTTCCTTTCCGGTGATGTCTTTGTGAAAAAGAATTCGTTTCTCAGAGTGTGCTCCCTCGCGGGTGAAGTCGAGATTGCCATCGCTGTCGCGGTGGAAGTCGACTCCATATGAGAGGAGGTCGTTTATAGTATCCTGAGATGAACGAATCATGATTTCGACGGATTTCTCGTCGTTCTCATAGTGTCCGGCTTTCATCGTATCTTCAAAGTAACTATCGTAATCATTTTCGTCACGGAGCATACATATTCCGCCCTGGGCGAGGAAAGAGTCGCTAAGTTCGGCTTCTTTTTTCGTGATTATGACTATCTGTTTGTCGGATGGCAGGTTCATGGCGCAGTATAGACCGGCGCAACCTGATCCGACGATAAGTATATCTGTCTTCATTATATAAGCACTTCCTTCCTTTTCGCTGTCGGGGATAAGTATAGCATCTTTAGATTTCACTGACAAGACAGTTGTAAAGGATGTGATTGACAGGTGTTAATCTGATTAGTATAATTCATAAGACTGCTAATGTAGAATACGTAGATATTACGATTTATATAGGAAGAAAAGAGAGAAATTATATGACTATTAGAGAAATGCAGGATGAAATTATACGTTTGAAGAAGGAAAAAGATTTCTGTGTACTGGTTCATGCATACCAGAGTCAGGATATTCTCGAAGTTGCGGACTTCGTAGGAGATTCTTTTGGTCTTAGTCAGAAGGCAGCAGAAACTTCTAATAAGAACGTGCTCATGTGTGGAGTGCGTTTCATGGCTGAAACAGTGAAGACTCTTTCACCAGAGAAACATGTATATCTTGCAAACCCTGTTGCAGGCTGTCCTATGGCCGGACAGATAGATAGAGAGCTGCTTCAGGGAATGAAGAAGGAGAATCCAAACTGCGCAGTAGTTGCGTATGTAAATACTACAGCTGATACTAAGCGTGAAGCAGATATGATTGTGACTTCAGCATCAGCTGTGAAGATTGTAAAGAGTATGCCTGAGAAGGATATCCTCTTCGTGCCGGATTCGAATCTCGGTAGATGGGTAGAGAGTCAGATTCCGGAGAAGAATTTCACTTTCTTTAAGGGTGGTTGTCCTACTCATATGAAGATCCGCGATTTTGATGTAGAGCGAGCAAGAAAGGATCATCCAGATGCACTTCTTTTAGTTCATCCAGAATGTTTGAAAGAAGTGGTAGATCAGGCTGACTATGTTGGAAGTACGACTGGTATCATGAACTTCGCGCGTGAGTCAGATGCAAAGGAATTCGTCATCGGAACAGAACATAGCATAGTACAGCATCTTCAGTTCGAGATGCCAGAGAAGAAGTTCTATGCTCTTTCTGAAAAAGCAGTATGTCCAAACATGAAGATGACAACCCTTGCAGATGTTTATAATACACTTTCAGGAAATGGTGGAGAAGAAATCATTCTCGATGAAGTGGTAATTAAGGAATCAAGAGCTGCAATTGATAGGATGATTGAAGCTGGGAAATAAAGTGCAGATTAAAATAGAAAAGTTTTTAGGTGAAGCAATTCGAAAAAGAGTTAGATGAAAGTCTAACTCTTTTTCCTTGCTATATGCTCTCTTAGAGAGTAAAATACAATAGTTACGTAAAATGTTTTGCGGGTGGGACCAGTTGTCCCGCTAAGTTAGAAAAAACATTAGGAGGAAATTTAATAATGGATAAGGAACAGTATTTAAGCGTATACCGCCACTCTTTGGCACACGTAATGGCAAAGGCTGTGGTTGAGTTATACGGAGATGAAGTTCAGTACGCAATTGGACCACAGATTGATGATGGATGCTACTATGATTTTGTACTTCCATGCGCAATCTCAAAGGATGACTTCAAGACTATCGAGAATAAGATGGCTGAAATCATCAAAAGAAGAGAAGACTGGACTAGAAAAGAAGTCACTAGATCAGAAGCTCTTGAGATTTTTAAGAATCAGAAGTTTAAGACCGAGCTTATCAATGATCTTCCAGAGGACGAAACAATTACTGTTTACTATACAGGAGAAGATTTCGTAGATCTCTGCCGTGGACCTCACGTAGAGAATTCACAGGAACTCTTCAATGCTTCATACCAGATTAAGTCAACATCAGGTGCTTACTGGAGAGGCGATGAGAATAGAGATCAGATGCAGAGAATTTATCTCTATGCTTTCCCTGACAAGAAGCAGCTCAAAGAGCACCTCGCTATGATTAAGGAAGCTATGGAGAGAGACCATAAGAAGCTCGGACCTCAGCTCGAGCTCTTTATGTTCAATGAAACAGCTCAGGGTATGCCTTACTGGCTTCCAAGAGGATGGCAGCTTTACAGATGTCTCCTCGAGTACTCTCGTGAGGTACAGACACTTCATGATTACAATGAAATCTCAGCACCAGTTATCAATAATAAGAAACTTTGGCTCGTAAGTGGTCACTGGGCTCACTATGTGGACAATATGTTCATCATCCCAGGAAAAGATGGAGATAAGAAGTTTACATACGATGCTATCGATACTATGGCTGCTAAACCTATGAACTGTCCAAACGCTATGCTCGAGTTCAAGAGAAAGCCACGTTCATACAAGGAGCTTCCAATTCGTTACTCTGAGTACGATGTACTTCACCGTAAGGAAAAAACTGGACAGCTCAATGGACTTCTCAGAGTTCAGGAGTTCAGACAGGATGATGATCATACATTCGTAACTGAAGATCAGATCGAGGCAGAAATCGCTGACATCCTTGAAATCGCAGATGAAATCTACAAGACATTCGGTATCACATATCGCGCAGAGTTCTCTACAAGACCTGACGATTACATGGGAGATATCGAACTTTGGAATAGCGCTGAAGCTACACTTAAGAAGATTCTTGATAACAAGTACGGCGAAGGCGGATACGAAGTAAATGAAGGTGATGGAGCTTTCTATGGTCCAAAGATTGACCTTCAGATCAAAGATGCTCTCGGAAGAGAATGGCAGTGTGGTACTATCCAGCTCGACTTCCAGCTTCCTAGAAACTTCGAACTTAAGTACACAGACAAAGATGGTTCAGAGAAGATTCCTGTAGTTCTTCACAGAGCTATCTTCGGTTCTCTTGAGAGATTCCTCGGAATCATCATCGAGAACTTCAAGGGTGCATTCCCATTCTGGATGTCACCAGTTCAGGTTGGTATCGTTCCTATCAGAACAGAACACAATGAGTTTGCTAAGGAAATCGAAAGAAAGCTTAGAAAACTCCACATCAGAACAGAAGCTGATTACTCAGATAACAACATGAACACAAAGATCAAGAAGTTCAAGAACTTCAAGGATCCATATGTTATCGTAATCGGTGACAAAGAAGTAGAAGATGGTACAGTTTCAATCAACATTCGTGGTTGCAAGCAGCAGCTTCACGATGTACCAGTTGATAAGTTCATCGACATGTGCTTGAAGATGAATGAAGAGAGATGTATCGATCTTATTACAGAAGCGTAAGTGATGAAGCAGAGAATCGTAAGGTTCTCTGCTTTATTTTTTTCGAAAAACTTACACAATACGACATGTTTTTTTGAAATAAAAAAGGATACATTGAATATAGACAAAATGAGCGCGCGCACAAATCATATGTCTAGGTCTAATCGTAAATAATATAAAGGGAGGTAAAGATGAAAACTTTTAGAAAAATCATGTCGTTTGTGCTAGTACTGACCTTTGTTTTGTCATTTGGAATCCGCGCGCATGCGGCTGATAAAACAACAGTTAGTGAAACGTTTACTAATAATAGCAATACAGAACAGTGGCGATTTATTGTAGTGACTAAAGATCCGCAATGGACGAATTATAAGGTTGTAAGTGGGCAGCCGACTAAAGGAACTCATTTGAGAAAAGGAGATATGCTTTACTATAATGATAGTGGCGGTTCATCTGCAAACGTTTCATTCTCGTGCGCTTTAGGAGTAGCTGGAGTGGGAAGTGTTTCGGTGAGTGTGTCAGTACCGTTAGGCCAAGCTTCTGGTAGTGGAGTTGGAACGGCATTAAGAGCAAGTAAAGAAGGCTATTATGTAATCAAGGCTAGAAAGTATATACAGCCAACAATAACTTTTGTACAATATAGATATAGGTCGGTTACAAGTAATTCTTGGGGAAGCTGGACAAATCCGTCAGTACATAATAAGGAGTACACCGTTGTAAAGAAGGATCCGGTCTTGGTTAGAAAGTAGGTGATTATATGAAATCAGAAAAACTAAAAAAAGTGATAGCGGTATGCTTTTTGTTGATTGCAATAATCGCGGCTTCTATTTTCGGCACATATAATTATGTAAAGAAAAAAGCGACTGTAGATTTGTCTGGCTGGACTGGTTCATTTGAGATAACAAATGGAGATCATGGTAAGCAGAAACTTTTGAATGTGTTTTGTGAGAATAATAAGTATACATATGAAATAAATGAGAACGGAAGTAGAATTTTGAGTGAAGGGGATGTGGTAATTGAAGGGGAAAACCATATAGGATTATATGATGGAGAACTAAGAAAAGCGACTGTATTCTTTTCGAATGAGAAGTTCTACTTGATTAAGGAGAATACGAAAGTAAAAAGAATCAGTAAGATTTCTAATGAGGGGATGTCGTTACATCGCTAGAGTTAACAAAGTGTTTATGTTCAAGAGCTAGATTATTATCTGGCTCTTGATTTTTGGTTTTGACTGGAACAGATTGATTTACAAATGGGGTTTACTATCTGATAAAATAATATAGACAAAAACTTATAGATTTGTATAGGGGGAGAACATGAAAGAATTGCTAGTTGGTGAAATAATAAAAAGAAAAAGGGAAGAAATTGGCTTGTCTCAGTGGGAGCTTTGTGAAGGAATATGTGACCCAGTTACGTTATCTAGATTGGAAAATGGGAGACAGAGCCCATCAAGGAATAATGTAATAGCGTTGTTGGAAAGATTGGGGTTACCGGATGATAGATATTATGCTCTTTTGACGCAAAGTGAAAATGATTATGAGGGAGAGATAAAAGAAATTAAAGCAAAGATAATTGAGTTAAATAAGATAAAGGTAAAAGAGAACTACAGAATTGAAGATATTGAAATTAGAATATCTGAAATAAAAAAAAGATTTCCTGTAAAAGATAAAATATCTATTCAGACTGTAATGATGCTTGAAGCTGATTTGAAGAAAGCTGCTAATCTAATCGGCTATGAGGAATACAAATTATTGATGTTAAAAGCGTTAAAGATGACGGTTCCAAATTTCACGATAGATAAGTTATTAAAGTACAGATATACGAGTGATGAGATTAGAATTCTTTGTGTAATAGCATCAACAAATCAGTATTTGGGAAAAATAGATTTGACGTTAAATATGTATGAAGATTTATATAATTATATGAAGAAAAATGCTTTTCGATTATCTGGTTATCCCAAAATGATGTCGCTTGTATTGCATAATTATTGTATTAATCTAATGAAAAGCGATAGATTCGAGCAGGCTATTAAGATTGCAGAAGAAGGAAGATGTTTGGCAGTCAGTAGGGGGATATATCAACAGCTACCGGGATTTTTATCAATTTTGGCAGATGCATTCTATGCAGCTGGTAAGATTGATGATAGTAGAGAATGCTATTTGCAAGCTCACTATTTGTATAAAGCCTTTGAGGATAGAAGAAATCAAAGTGGATTAGATAAAGAACTTACAAATAGATTCCCTTCAATTGAAATTTAAAGATTTGAATTGTGTGTGAACCATTCGTCTTCAGGAATGTAAGATGTGTGGCTGCTAAGTGTTAGAGACTCTGATACGTGTTTAATGCCGGCTATGGAGAATAATAGGCATAGCGTAAGAATAGTTAGTTTTTCGTGTTTCATTTCTTGTTCCTCCTATATATTTGTTGATATTCTAAATGATAAGCGTAATGAAGAACATGTCGTATTGTGTAAATTTTAAAGAATCCTTGAGAAATCAAGGGTTCTTTTCTTGTAAAACATATTGAAAAGTATACAATAAAAAGCATAGGGAATATTTTGGGACACCTAAGGAGGTGCTTTTATGGCAGATAAGAATACTAAAGATGTAATGAGACTGTCATATGACAGAAATAAAGTAATCGTAAGAACTAGTATGATAGGAATCGGAGCGAATATTCTGCTCGTGATTTCAAAGGCGATAGTTGGAATCTTAGCGAATTCGATTGCTATTATACTTGATGCAGTAAATAACCTTTCGGATGCACTTTCTTCTGTAATTACGATTGTAGGAACGAGACTGGCATCAAAACTTCCAGACAAGAAGCATCCATTTGGACATGGAAGAATAGAGTATCTAACAGGACTTCTTGTGGCTGGTATCGTACTTTATGCAGGTATTGTTTCTGGCGTGGAGTCAGTAAAGAAGATAATAAATCCGGTGAAGCCAGATTATTCTATGGTTACTCTAGTAGTTATCATAATGGCGATTATAGTGAAGTTAATTCTCGGAACATATGTAAAAGCAACTGGTGAAAAAGTGAATTCGACATCCCTGGTTGCATCTGGAAAGGATGCACTTTTCGATGGTGTGATTTCTGTATCGGTTTTAGTTTCTGCTCTTATCTATATGATATGGGGAGTGCTTTTAGAAGCGTATGTAGGTCTTTTGATTTCAGCCTTTATCATCAAAGCTGGTCTTGAAATGATAGAAGAAACAGTAAGTAATATCGTAGGTCAAAGATCTGATAGAGCTCTTACATCTCAGATTAAATCTATTATGAATGCTGAACCTGAAGTCATGGGTGCTTATGATTTGGTTCTTTACAATTACGGACCAGAGAAGGAATATGGTGCTGTTCATATTGAAGTACTGGACACTATGACAGCAGGAGAAATAGATATTCTGACTAGAAAGCTAGAGAGAAATGTTTTCGAACAGACAGGAGTTCTTCTTACTGGAATTGGAATTTATTCTGTTAATACGAAGGATCCAGAAGTTATGGAGCTCAAGCAGAAGGTATATAAAGCAGTAAATGAGCTTCCGTTTGTAGTTCAGACTCATGGTTTCTTCGCGGAAGTACATGCTAAGAGAATCAGATTTGATGTAGTATTGAGTTTTGAAATCGATCCAGAAGAAGGTCTTGATAAAGTATATGAGGTTGCATATAGATTGCTTCCTGAATACGAGTTTAACATAGCGCCGGATGTGGATATCTCGGTTACAGATGCAGAGTGATGTTGATAGGCAGACGTGGGATTTGAGGTTGTCTTTTTCCGAAAAAAGGGAGGATTAAATCATGAACAATACGATGGGTAAGAAAGCAAAAATTCTGTATTTGATGCAGATTCTTCTGGAGCGTACAGATGATCAGCATTCGATTACGATGCCGGAAATTCTGGCGGCACTTAAATCGTATGGGATTGAGGCTGAGCGAAAGAGTATATATAGCGACCTCGAGGTTTTGGAGCAGTTTGGCCTCGATATCATTAAGTCGCAGGAGGGAAATTCGTTTACTTATCATGTCGGTTCACGTCAGTTTGAACTGGCAGAGCTGAAGCTTCTGGTGGATTCTATTCAGGCTGCGAAGTTTATCACGGAGCGTAAGTCGAATGAGCTTATCAAGAAGATTGAGTCTTTGACATCGGATGACGAGGCGAAGCAGCTTCATAGACAGGTTATCGTTTCTGGTCGAGTGAAGT
>DAISYI010000022.1:21450-23524 GCA_036825385.1 Lachnospiraceae bacterium
GAAGTCGATGAATGAGAGTATCTACTATAATGTGGATGTGATTCACCAGGCGATTTCTCTGGATAAAAAGATTGAGTTTCAGTATTTTCAGTGGAACCCGGACAAGGAACTGGAACCACGACATGATGGTAAGGTTTATTCAGTGAGTCCATGGGCTCTTCTTTTGGATAATGATTATTACTATATGGTTGCATATGATAGTGAAGCTGAGATGATTAAGCATTTCAGAGTAGATAAGCTGAAGAAGATTCGTATCACGGATGAGAAGCGTGAAGGTCGTGATGAGTACAAGGCTTTCGATGTGGTTTCTTATGCGAATAAGATGTTTGAGATGTTCGACGGCGAAGAGCAGAAGGTTACTATCGAATGTGAGAATCGCATGGCTGGAGCGATTATCGATCGTTTCGGTAAGGATGTGACGATGCGTCGTGTCGGCAAGGATAAGTTTAAGGCTACAGTGGAAGTGGCTTGCTCGATGCAATTTATTCACTGGGTGATGTCGCTGGGAAGTGGTGCGCAGATTGTCGGCCCTGACGCTGTTGTGAAGCTGGTGAAGGATGAGATAAAGAGGTTGAAGGAGCAATACAAATAGGTATTGAAGTTGTCCGGATAACACGGCTTGAGAATAGCTGGAGATTGTTGGAAAATTGTTGGAAATCTGCGGAGTAAATGCTGGAGTTAGTTGGAAATCTGCGGATTAAATGCTGGAGTTAGTCATAGAATGTGATTTTTAGTATTTCAGGAATAACTTTTTGCGGTCGAGATAGAATCGATTTGTGGAAAGTTATTCCTATTTCTTTGATGTGGCGTTTTATGACTAACTTTTTTGAAAATCTAACTTATGTTGAATGTAAAAGTTAGTCATGTAGAGGGCTTTTGGGGTTTTCTGGAATAACTTTTATTAAATCAAGTTGCTTTTTGAAGATAAAAGTTATTCACATAACTTGATTATTGGTATTTAGGAATAATTTTTGAAAATATAGGAGAATGAGAAGATGAAAATAGCATTGGCTAGTATTGGGTTTAGAAATGGTGACATTTCTTATAATTCGAAAAAGATAAAAGATATTATTGGTGAATATGGAGAAAACGTTGACTTGATTGTATTTGGAGAGGCATTTCTGCAAGGCTTTGATTCACTTAATTGGAATTATCAGCATGATATGAGTATTGCTGTTGAGTGCGATTCGAAGATAATAAAAGAAATTAGCGAGAAAGCGAAGGAATATGGCGTCGGAGTTTCGTTCGGCTATATTGAAAAGTATGAGAATCACATTTATTCAAGTCAGATTACGATAGATGAATTTGGAAGAGTGAAAGATAATTATAGAAGAGTTTCAACAGGTTGGAAGGATGACACTGCAGGTAAAGAGTATAAAGAAGGCAAAGAAAGCGTGTTAATTATAGAAGGATAAGTGCTCTTTATTTCTAATCAAATATGTGCTGTCCGTTTTCTTGGACACCTAATCACGTAAACTAATATCATCGAAACAGGAATGATCGTGATGGAGGTGTTCACATGAGAAATATAAAGAGACAGTTTGTAAGAATCAGTGTAGTAGGAATGATGGTGTTGAGCTGTGCAATTTTTATACATATAGGAATGGCACTTTCTACACCAAACATGACAGTTGTAAATGGAACTGAAGGAAGAAGTTATACTGTTATCATGGAAGAAAGATAAAAGGAAAGGATAAGGGGTTATTTTTGTTTACGTGGTTTGGTATAATTCGCAGTGGTTAAATATCAATAAAAACTAAATCAGGGGAGGAAAAAATAATGATTGATATTAGTACTAAAACTAACAATTATCTTAAGATGAATGTCTATGGAAACAATTCGGGATTAGAAGTGTGTTCAAATCAAAAAACTAAAACTCAGAATCAGGAATCAAATCGGGAGAATAATCTATTTGGAGAGGCGGTGTCTCTAGAACTGAGTAATGAATACGTAACTGAAAAGTGTTTATGCGAAGATATGCTCAGGGAAAGCAAAGTTTAGAGGACGCTTAAACAGGGTAGTAAGGGTAATGATGTAAAGACTTTACAGAGTAATCTGAATTACCTTGGATATA
>DAISYI010000023.1:0-662 GCA_036825385.1 Lachnospiraceae bacterium
GCGATAGCAGCCCCTACAGTGTAAGCCCACTTAGCGTTCTCAAAGCAGATACCCTGAATGCCTTCTACCATGTGATATACATCAAGGCCAGCATCTTCTGTGATCTTCTTAGCTTCTTCGATATCTTTGATACCATTCTTTGTTAAAGCAGCATTGATCTGGTCAATTCTTGCTTCATAGTTTTCAAATAAAGCCATTGTATATCTCCCTTCTATTACTCTTTACGAGGATCGATGAACTTAACTGCATCGTCGATACGGCCATACTGACCCTTAGCTTTCTCCCAAGCTGTGTTAGGATCATCACCCTTCTTGATGAAGTCTGTCATCTTACCAAGAGAAACATACTTGTAACCGATAACTGTATCATTTTCGTCAAGAGCGAGGTCTGTTACATAACCTTCTGTCATTTCAAGGTATCTAACACCCTTCTCTTTTGTACCATACATAGTACCAACCTGTGAACGAAGTCCTTTACCAAGGTCTTCAAGTCCAGCTCCTACAGAAAGTCCGTCATCTGAGAATGCAGACTGTGTACGTCCGTAAACGATCTGAAGGAAGAGCTCTCTCATAGCTGTGTTGATGGCATCACAAACAAGGTCTGTGTTGAGTGCTTCAAGGATTGTCTTACCCTGAAGAATCTCAGCTGCCATAGCTGCTGAA
>DAISYI010000023.1:674-4341 GCA_036825385.1 Lachnospiraceae bacterium
GCTTCTTCAATAACACCGTTCTTTACGTTAAGTGTAAGCTTACAAGCACCCTGCTGAGGAGCACACCAGCCTACTCCGTGTGTAAAACCTGAAATATCTTCTATCTTCTTTGCGTGTACCCACTTTCCCTCTTCTGGGATAGGTGCTGGATCATGTTTTGCACCTTTAGCTACAGGGCACATATGCTGTACTTCTGTTGTGTAAATCATAGGAACTCCTTTCATAAAAGATCTCTTAATACACATACATTGTTTATTTTCTCACAATGCGAGCAATTCGTAAAGAGAAAATCACCTTCTTCCCTATAAAAAAGTCGCCCGTCATTGCTAAAAAATTCAGTAATTTTATACAACTAGTCTTTCGAAAAAATCTGTCAATTTAAACCGCTAATTCTTTTTTACCACATTTTCAGCAGATTTAAAAATAGAATTTTCATAAACTACTCCTCTAACCGGTGAAAGAGGGTAAATATTAGTGTTTTTTCCGATTACTGTTCCTGGATTCAAAACACTATTACATCCAACCTCTACATGATCTCCGAGCATAGCTCCGAATTTCTTAAGACCAGTTTCAATTGAATCACCTGTCACTCTATCCTTTACGACTACGAGAGTCTTGTCTGACTTTACGTTTGATGTGATTGAGCCCGCTCCCATATGTGAGAAGAATCCAAGGACCGAATCACCTACATAATTGTAATGAGGAACCTGAACGTGATTGAAGAGAACTACATTCTTAAGTTCTGTAGAATTTCCTACTACACAATCCTTTCCAACGATTGCATTTCCTCTGATGAATGCGCACTGTCTCACTTCTGTGTTCTCATCGATGATAAGTGGTCCGTGAAGATAAGCTGAATCAAATACTGTTGCGCTCTTTGCCACCCAAATATCTTCGCCAATCTGGTCGAATTTATCTTTTGGAAGTGTAGGTCCTATCTTTCTGATGAAATCTCCAATTTCAGGAAGGACTTCCCATGGATACTCCTTTCCCTGAAAAAGCTCTGCTGCGATAGTCTCCGTCAGAGTGTACATATTTGATATCTTACAAACTTCCATTTATTTGCTCCTTTAACCTAATATAACTTCAAAGTCTAATAGACTTATTTCTTGTAATTCTCAGCGACTTTCTTATACAATTCAGTCACTCCATTTGTTCGAATCTGTTTGATTCTAGTCGAGCGAAGTCGAATAAAGTTCTCGAGTTTCTCCATATACTCTTCAGTCGTGTACTCTCCGCTCTCAACTCCACCGAGTCCCTTCTCCCATGAAGCTGTAAGTTCTGGGTTTAAAAGTGATGAAATCGAGTAGTTTACGATATCGTAGATAATCTCGCCTTCCATCGTCGGTGTGAGAATCTGAGTCTTTTTATTCAAGTTGAGATACTGTTTATTAACAAGCTTTTTCAGAATCTCTGCACGAGTCGCACTCGTACCAATTCCCTGGCTCTTAATCTGCTCTCTGAGTTCTTCATCCTCGATGAGCTGTCCTGCGTTCTCCATCGCGAGGATAAGCGAACCAGAATTATATCTCTTAGGCGGGCTAGTCTCGCCCTCTTTAATCTTGAAATTCGAGAAGCGAACTTTACTTCCCTTCTTCAAATTCTTAATCGACTCGTAAACAGAAGCCTGATTCTCTTCTGATTCTTCGCCTTCTTCGTTCTCCGTATTCTCCTCTTCCTTCTTCTTTGCAAAAGAATACTCCATAACCGGAAGGAAGCCAGGTTCTTTCAGGAACTTCCCATTCAGGAAGAAACTTTCTTCGTCTTTCTTCACAACTGCTGCAAGTTTAATGTACTCAGCTGCAGGGTAGAAGATTGCGAGGAATCTTCGAACGATAATTTCATATACATTTAGACCTCTTTCGCTAAGTCCCTTAAGTGCAGATAGCCCCTGACCTGTTGGGATGAGTGCGTAATGGTCTGTGATTTTCTTGTCATCAGTGTACTTCGTCTTCTCGATGCCTTTGTAAAGCTCATTGTCGATGATGTGCTTTGCTATCGGCTGCATTCCTGGAATTCCCATGAGACCACGAATGTTCTTGTCAATTTCCTTCGCTACTGCTGTCGAAAGAACTCTGGCGTCTGTTCTAGGGTAGGTTACAAGCTTTTTCTCATAGAGCTCCTGAATAACAGCAAGTGTCTCGTCAGGACTGATTTTGAAAAAGCGTGAACAGTCATTCTGGATCTCAGCCAAGTTGTAGAGAAGCGGCGGATTCTTCTTCTCAGTCTTTCTAGTTACTGAATCTACGACACCTTCGAGGTCCACAGATGCGCCTTCCTCTTCTTTGATTTCGAGGTTCTCATCGGCAGCAACCTCACGAATCAGAGTTTCTGCGCTAGGTCTCTCTTTGAAACCGTTCTCTTTATAGAGAAGTGGCGAGTTGAAGTATTTCGAGCCTTCCTTCGCTTTCCATTCTGCTTCGAGGGTTGTAGCCGATTCTTCACCCGTACTTACCGAACCGATAACACGATAGAACGGTGTCTTTACGAAATCACGAATTTCTCTTTCACGACGAACTACCATTCCGAGGACGCATGTCATTACTCGACCTACCGCAATGGCACAGTACTTTCTGTTTAGGAAAGATGCCATCGATGGGCCGAATTTGATAGAAAGAAGACGCGAGAAATTAATACCCATGAGGTAGTCTTCTTTCGCACGAAGATATGCCGCATCAGAGATTCTGTCGTACTCTGATTCTGGCTTAGCTTCTCTAATTCCTCTCTGGATTTCTTCTTTTGTCTGGGAATCAATCCAAACTCGTCTTTCATCCTTACCTTCTACATTCGCCATCTGACGAACCAGACGGTAGATATATTCTCCTTCTCGTCCCGAGTCAGTGCAGACATAGATTGTATCGACATCCTCACGATTCAAAAGCGAAGAAACAACTTCATATTGTTTCTCCGCTGACTTGATTATCTCGTATTTGAACTGCTCTGGAAGGAATGGAAGCGTTTCAAGCCTCCATCTCTTATATTTCTCATCATATTCTTCCGGATAGCTCATGGTGACAAGATGACCAACACACCAGGTGAAGATCAAGGTGTCACCTTCTATGTATCCGTTATGATTTGACATCTTCTCAGAGAACACCTTCGCGAATTCTTTTGCCACGCTAGGTTTCTCCGCAATAAATAGTTTCTTCATTAAAGCTCTTTCATATCTACCAGTACGATGGAGCTGTCTTTCTTCGAAAGCTCGATGAGCTGCTTATCGAATTCTGTTGCAGAGAATAAGTAAATTGCTTCTGCTGTAATTCTTGCTTTACTCATATTGTCAACGAGTTTCTCATAATCTGAATATGGGAACTCTGGTTTATCATAGTTTGTCTTTGCTACGATATTGTTTCTAGCATCGTCCTGACCAATTACGTCGATAGTTCCTTTCTTTCCAAGCCAGATACCTGTCTTCTCTACTGATACAGGTGTCTTGCCCATCATGTTGAGAATTGAGATATATTCTTCGCATACCTTGATAAATGTCCATCTTAAGTATTCATCGAGTTCTGGCTCAATATAAGTATTAAAGAAGCTCTCTGCTGTCATATTCTCAAGCTGTGAGAGGTTTGGATAGAGGAACTTGAAATAGAAGTGAATAAATGGATTCTTTATTCTATAAATTCCCTTCTTTGCGTTGTTCCAACCACCAGTGTCGAAAGATACT
>DAISYI010000023.1:4351-10752 GCA_036825385.1 Lachnospiraceae bacterium
AAAATATAAATTATTATATCAAATTCTATATAGACTTTTTCCACAATATCAAAACTCTCGAGATTCTTAAGATATACGATAATCTTCGCACGAGAATAACCCGTATCTTTATAGAGGTCGTTCAATTTCTCATTTCCTCTCGCCATTGAAAGGAGGAGTGTCTGATAAACCGAAAGCTCACGAAGTTCTGCTGAAAGAAGCTGGTTTGCTGAATCGAAAAGGATGCCCTGTGATGTGAGCATAGTCGCAATGACATTCTCCTTTACGCTTCTCTTCTTGCTCCACTTATCGATAAGGTCATGATTTCCACCGAGAATACCGTATGTTTCAACTGTATCCTTTACAGAATAACCAGGGAAAGCACGAACTATATCGAGGAATGATACATCTGAAAGCAGAATTCTTTCGTCGATGCAGCCTTCCTTGTCTGGGAGGAATCCTTCAGGATCCTTTCTTATATGTGAAAGATCGTTCAGAATAAGTACAATTATTACTTCAGAACCGAACTTTCCTTCTTTCTTTGCTTTCTTCAACGCGTCAAGGAATGCTAGTCCCTGCTTGAGCGAGTTCTGGAAATCATCGATTGCAACTACGATTCTTCCATTCTTTCCTTTGATTTTTGAAAAAGCATCTGCATAATCACTTGGTGCAGAATCGAGATTAAAGTATCTCATAATATCTGAGAAGAGCTTTCTCTTCTGTTCATTCTCTGAAGCATCAAGCATTGAAGTAAAGAAGCATTCTTTGTCACGAACAAACTGACGAACGAGCGATCTTCCCCCGCAGAAGATTGTTCCGTACAAAAGAACCATCTGATTACCCGAATTTGATGCAATTCCTTCAAGCTTTTTCAATTCGGCAGTACGTACCACCATATAGCGCCTCCTAAAAAAACAAAATTAAATTCCACGAATATATTATAACAAAAAATTCGTCTTAGTGTATGTTAATTAAATCTAAATTAAAAACTATTTATGTATCCTTTTTTATAAAGTAGCTCTGCTAGTAGAATAGCACCTCCTGCAGCACCACGTATTGTGTTATGAGACAGTCCAACGAACTTAAAATCGAAGATAGAATCTTCTCTAAGTCTAGCAAAAGAGACCCCCATACCATGTTGGAAATTTACATCTTTTTTAACATTTAAATCAGTCTCATCTTCCATATATCTCATAAACGGATTAGGGGCTGACGGAAGTCCTAACTTCACAGGTTCGCTCTCAAACTCTTCCAGAGCTTTTATAAGTTCTTCCTTCGTAGGTTTCTTCCCAAATCTAACTGCACAAGTTGCCGTGTGACCGTTTAAAACAGATACACGTAAACACTGTGCACTGATCTTCATCTCCGTCTTAGGAACAATCTCACCATTCTGATATTCACCGAGAATTCTAAGCGGTTCTTTCTCGCTCTTCTCTTCTTCTCCATTTATAAATGGAATCAGATTCTCTTCCATTTCAGGCCATTCTCTAAAGGTTCGACCCGAACCAGAAATCGCCTGATATGTAGAAACCATAACTTCCTTGGGTTCGAAATCTTTCCAAGCAAAAAGCGCTGGTGTATATGACTGAATCGAGCAATTTGGCTTCACCGCAATAAATCCATGTTTCGTACCAAGTCTCTTCTTCTGTCTTTCTATGATTTCGATATGTTCAGGATTTATCTCCGGAACTACCATAGGTACATCAGGTGTCGCTCTATTTGCGCTATTATTTGACACCACAGGAATCTCTGCCTTAGCATACATTTCCTCTAGTTCAACTATCTTATCTTTAGACATGTTTAGTGCACAAAACACAAAGTCAACTTCAGATTTAATCTGTTCGATATCGTAGATATCGAGAACCATCATATCTCTAACTTTTTCTGGAACAGGGACAGCCATCTTCCATCTTTCAGAAACAGCATCCAAGTAGCGAATCCCACTACTTCTAGGGCTTGCCGCAACAGCCGCCACTTCAAACCAAGGATGATTCTCAAGAAGAGTTATAAACCTCTGACCAACCATTCCTGTCGCACCCAGTATAGCGACTCTAAGCTTTTTCTCCATGTTTCCCCCTTCCTGCAGTCTAGAGCGATTCCTCTTATTCCCCATTTTTAGGAATCTCTTTCTGCCCTTCTCTTCTCCATCTCTACTTTAGAATAAACGCATCCGCAATAGTCCTGTCTATAGAGATCGTATTCTTTTGAAAGTTCTATGGAACGTAGATATCCACCTTTTTTCCTAAACTCTGATGGTAGGAATTTCACACCATACTTCTCGGCTGCTTCCTCTCCTAGTTTGTTTAGAAGCACTACATCCTTCATCGGACTAATAGTAAGTGTCGTAGTGAAGTATTCTATATTTCGTTTTGCAGCCTCTCTAGCCGCCTCCTCGAGCCTTAATCTAAAACACACTTCACAGCGTGCTCCGCCTTCCGGTTCTTTCTCTAAACCTCGAATTGCTTCCGTATACGACTTTGGATCGTATTCTCCTTCCACGAACGTAACCGGGTTTGAAAGTGGCATTTTTTCAATCAAGCGTTTCAGTTCATCTGCTCGTCTTCTGTACTCACTATCAGACTGGATATTCGGATTATAATAAAAATCAGTTATGCAGAAATACTTTGACAAGTATTCCAAAACATAACTGCTACACGGCGCACAGCAGCTATGTATCAGTAGTTCTGGTGTACTATGCGCCTCTTCAAATTCACTTATTTTCTTTTCAAGTTCTTTTTGATAATTTATTCTGTTCACTTTCGTCCTCTTATAAATAAGCGTTATTTGGGTTCAACTCTTATTAATGATAAGTCAGGAACAGATTAGTCGTTCTTTGAAAAAACAAAAATCAAAAGGCCTACTACATATACGAGAGCATTGAGAATCATGAATACTCCCTTTCCTACATAGAAGCCAAGTGCAACCTGCGCGAGAACCACAACTGCATGAACCCATACAGGGATTCCATCGAGAAGGTTAAGAAGCACGAGTTCAAGAATAATGATTGAACATACTGCTACTACAGGAATCTGAAGCGCAAATGTGTTAATGCAAATAAGGATTACTGTAAAAAGAGCAAAACCTATAAGCATGGACTGTTCTTTGTTCTCTTTCATCCACTTGATTGTATCCTTGCTGAATACCTTCTTTAATGTGTCTTTATTAAAAATACCTGATAACTTGTTTGTTCTTTCTTTGTTTGCTGTCATGTTAAATTCCTTTCTGAAATTCGAATGCGCGAATTATTATAACATAAAATAAGAACTGCAACAAATGCAGTTCTTACCTTTGTTTTAAATACAGCTGAAAATTATCAAAATTGGTCTCCTTAAGCATTTCTAGCTTCTCGGGGACCAATTTTCTTTATTTTAATCATGCTCATTCTCGTCATTATTGGTCTCCCTATGTCTTTCCTGCCTCTCGGGGACCAATTCTACTTGTTTTCCCTTCTCTCATACTAAGAAAAATTGGTCTATCGGACGATTCTCAGCGTCTAATAGACCAATTTTGCTTTTTTAACTATAAACTATTCTTTTTATTCTCGTATTCTTGAATACGTCTATCATATTCTTGTTTTACTTTTCATTAGTTATTCCTTTATTTTCCCGTCCTAAAGGTCTATTTAAAAATGTTAAGTAATCCTTTTTCGCTCTTTCCTCCCCCGGGTTCACGTCCAAACAAAAAGCCCGGGAACTTACTCGTCCCGGGCTTATGGCTTAAGTCGTTACCAAAACTAAAGCAATAAAAAAGCCTGGGACTTTTAATTTCCTCCCAGGCATAAGCTTCTAGATGAATCTTTTATCAAGAATGAGCACATGCACATCATCATGTTATTAGATTTTCTCATGTCATGTTCTCCTTTCATTCAATAATATGTTTCGATATTAAGCCTCGCAAAGTGTTATGTCAAGACTTAATTTTAATCTAAATGCATTTTTTAATATAATCTAGAATTATATCGATTCCAACCTGCGCGGCTTTCTCTGCAAAAGTAGCATAATCCATCTCTGCGCCCTTGCCGTCAGAAATGCTACGAATAATTGTGTATGGCACCTTGTTTACATAGCAAACCTGACCAATTGATCCGCCTTCCATTTCTCCAGCAATCGCATCGAAAGTCTCGTGAATCTTCTCCTTCATCTTTGGATCTGTAAGGAAGATATCACCAGTCGCAATCGTACCAACTTTGAAATTGATTCCCTTACTCTCAACAACCTTTGCCACGTCCTGACTCATCTTCTCATCAGTTGGAAGATAAACTTTGTTTATCCCAGAAATCAGGCCCATAGGATCTCCGACTGCTGTCGTATTCATATCGTGCTGAACCACCTGTGATGCAATCGCTACATCCATCACACCGAGTTCATCGCAAAGTGTGCAAGCTACACCGATATTTACAAGCTTATCTACATTGAATCTAAGAATCATTGTCTCAGCACAGATAGCCGCAAAAACCTTGCCAACTCCACTTACCGCAGCTACAACTTCTACACCTTCATACTCACCGATTGTAAATGTAACGCCACTAACTTCTTCATTTCTCACATCACGAAGATGCTTCTTAAGATTCTCAACCTCAATCTGCATCGCACCGATTATACCAATTCTCATTATTCACACCTCTTTAACTGAAAAAGCTTTTTCCATTACTCTGGATATGTAAACTCCATATTTGTCTGCGCTTCGAGGGCAGCAAGATATGTTTTGCACTCTTCCTTCGCTGCATCGAGACTTAAGTTTCTGTAGTTTCCGCATTCGACTGCTGATGCTCCAAACATCTCGCCATCATGCTCGATAATCTGCTTCAAAACCTTCTTTGAAATCTCGAAAACCTGTCTATTATCAGCATTTCTAATAAGCAAATAGAAACCTGTCTGACATCCCATTGGTCCGAAATAAATCACGTCATCTTTAATCTCAGAATTTCGGATATATGTCGCGAACATATGCTCAACAGAGTGCATTGTAAGATCTGACATATAATCACCCATGTTAGGTCGTCTAGTTCTCATGTCGTATGTTGTAATATCTCCATCCACACGAGATACGTAGAATCCAGGCATGAGAATATCATGATTTATTGTAAAGCTTTTAATTCGTTCCATTTGAAACCTCCATGAATGCTTGATTTAAAGCTTAATTTATACTCTTTTCGATTACTCATGATAGTATAACACATCCAAATCTTTCCGCCGACCACTGAACTTATGTTTTTAAATTATTTTCATCTTTATCCTTTAAAAACCTTCTAAATCTTGCTAATATATTTCCAATCAAACTGTACACATTTATTTTTGGGAGTTAAATCATGACATATTTCACATACTTTTTCTTAGATAACGAAAAAGACATCATCGTAAACCTGTACAAAGATTTGGACAGGATGTATTACGTCCTCACAACGCCAAATCACAGCACAGGAAATCTGATTACAAATCTGTCAAAAATTTTCAATCTTCCACTTTCAAAAGACGAAAACGGAAAGCTCATCATCACCGATGAGATTCCATGTTTCATAGATGGCAACAATCAGGAAAGCTATATCTTCATGCTTAAAGATATGGAAATTGCTAGCATATACGCTGATGGAACAGTAAAGGTAAACGCCTCCATTCCTGCAATTGCGAAGACTCTCATGAGTCAGACCAAAGATTTTAAACTTCCAGTAGACAAAACCATTTTCAAGACTTTCATCAAAAAGAATTACAAATTCAAAGCCGATTTACACACTCATATGAACGGCAATCTGACCGGCGACATCCTGATTGCCCTCGGTATCGTCCACCAGATTAGATACCCTCTTTATTATGTGAAAAAGCTTGAACTCAACATGACTGATACACAGTGGGCAAAAATAAACTCCCAAAGAGAGAAAGTAGCCAAACAGTTCGTTTCATCTGACCTTAAAGGCAAATACTTAGAGCGAAGAATCAACGACAACACCTTTATTAACTTCGCTGATTTGATTCTAAACAACATTGATAACGCTGAACAGAATATCGTAAAAATCAGAAACTCTCTTGCAGTTATCAAGGACGGGCAGGCTGTATTTACAAACTTAGAGAAAGTATATCTATACAGATACGTATTCTGTAAAGGTAAAGAAAGCGAATCAAAAATCGATCTCTCCAAAATAGAGATGATTCCTGATGACGATGTCAAAAATACCGTAAAGCAAATGATGTATGACAGAGAAACCCCTGCATACTGCAATAACACAATCTTTCAGGATAAACTGCTTTGGATTGCTAGAAGCTACAAGAAGCAAGGAGTATCCTACGCAGAAATAAGTGATACTACTCTCGTAAAAAAATACGAATCTCTAGAAATGCTCCGACAGGTTCATGAGGTCATGCCACATATCTACCAGGAAACAGGTGTAATGATCCGCTTCCTTGCAGCTATGCGTCGTATTCCACTCA
>DAISYI010000023.1:10762-20023 GCA_036825385.1 Lachnospiraceae bacterium
CAAAACCTAGAAGTATTAAAAGCTACAGCCCTCGACCCTTACGTAGCTGGATGTGATTTCGTCGGAGAGGAAATTAATGACATCATAACTCTAAAACCAGCTTTCAAGGAACTTGTAAAAATCGCCCAAAACGACCCTAGTTTTGTAATCCGCGTACATGCAGGCGAGAACGACAGCCAGAAAGATAACATTGCACACTCCATCGAATGTGTAAAGGATTCTTTAGCACCTGGTCAGAAAATGCCAAAGATGCGTCTCGGACATGGATTATACACATATAGCCCTACTTCGAAAAAAGGAAGAGAAACTCTAAAGATGCTTAAAGAGAATAACGTCGTTTTAGAGTTTCAGATTACAAGCAACGTACGACTAAACAACCTGAATTCACTCGAGAAACATCCGTTAAAGCAGTATTTAAAACAGGGAATCAAATGCGTTCAGGGCACAGACGGTGCTGCTCTATATGGAACTACTTCTATTGACGAACAGCTTTCTCTCGCAAAAATGCTGGGACTTACTGAAACAGAGCTTTTAAAAATGCGAGAGGCCGAGAACGAAATAATCTCTGAAAGTCAGCTTGCATACTCAAGTAAAAAAGCTGCTTTTTCAGAGCTAATCGGAAACAGAAAATTAGAAGACGTACTTCTTGAGAAGATGCAGGCAGTTACTATCAAAAAGCTCGATAGTTCAACCGCTCCAAAGTTCGATGCTAACACTGAGTTAAAGGAACAGATAGAAGAAATCTCCTGGGACAAGCTTCCAATAGTTCTTTTAGGCGGAAGTTTTAATACAGAAAGCAGAAATACTAAGATAAGCGCTAATGCCACAAAACACCTGGATGCATTGATGGAAAAACTAAGTGTAGATGATGTATGTTTCGTAATCGGACACAAACTTTCAGGTTATGAAAAATATTTGTTAGATAACAATTCAAAAGGATTTAAGGTTTATTCTTTTGTACCAGCTGCGATTACCAAGAAAGAAATCGCAAAACTTAAAAATCATAACATTTTAATTCGAGTTTCTACCGAATCTGAAGGAATGGGAATATATAAGAGCATCAACTACGAGATCTTCGAACGACGCCCATCAATGGTCGTCGCATTTGATGGAAATTCAGCAGCCGCAAACCTCATTCAGGAAGCGAAAAACGGCAAAGGGCATTCAGAAATATTCGTATGGGATCATTCAAAGAATCTAATGCCAAAAGCAAAATCACTCCAAGGTTATGTACATGCATTTGGCAATGAAACTAAATTAATTGATTTAATTCATAACTAAAAAAGGTCGCCTACCGGCGACCTTTTCTTATATTATTATTTTTCAAGCCAAGCTGTTTCTTTTGGTGTCTTCTTAATGAATGGACGTTTAATAGCCTGTTTTGCTGCGTATGGAAGGATATACTTAAGTTTGTCCTCAGCCTTACGCATTGTAGAGCATTCAGGGTTATCGCGCGTGAGCTTGATAGCATCAAATTCACAACGTGTTGTACAAAGACCACATCCGATACACTTATTTGGATCTACGATAGAAGCACCACAGCCAAGGCAGCGAGAAGTCTCGAGCTTAACCTGCTCTTCTGTAAAGATTTCCTTTGTATCGCGGAATGTAAGCTTTCCATCCTCAGTCTTCTTTGTTCCTGCCACCTGACGGCCAACTGTATCGTAACCTGATACGCTGATATCGTCTTTATTAAGCTCGATAAAGAAGTTAGGATCACGTCCGATAGTAAGTGATGAATGAGGCTGTACGAATCTGTGGATTGAAACAGCACCTTCTCTACCGCAAGCGATAGCATCGATAGCAAATCTAGGTCCATAGAACATATCTCCACCTACGAAGATATCCGGAACTGTTGTCTGGAATGTAACCTTGTCAGCTACTGGAGCTGGTCCTCTGAATTCTACATTCTCTCCCTCAAGAAGGTCACCCCAAACTGTCATCTGTCCAACAGAAAGGATTACGTTAGAACACTCAATAGTCATAGTCTCGTTCTCATCATACTTAGGATCGAAACGGCCTTCAGCATTCTTAACCTGAGTACATTTCTTGAATACGATTCCTGTAACTTTTCCGTTCTCTGTGAGGATTTCTTTTGGTCCCCAACCGCCTTCGATAGCGATTCCTTCTGACTCTGCGAGCTCGATTTCCTCTGGAAGAGCTGGCATGATGTCACGTGTTTCAAGAGAAACCTGTGTAACCTTAGGTGAACCGCAACGAACTGCTGTACGGCTTACGTCGATAGCTACGTTACCACCACCGATTACTACTGTATCGCCTTCAAGCTTAAAGCTCTCATCATCGATAACTGTATGAAGGAGATCTACACCCTTCATTACGCCTTCTGCATCTTCACCAGGAACGTTGATTCCACGTCCACCCTGGCAACCAATAGCGATGTAGAATGCTTTGTATCCCTGCTCACGGAGTTCCTTAAGAGTAATATCCTTACCAACTTCAACTCCGAGTCTGATATCTACGCCAAGTTCGCGAAGTACATCTACTTCAGCTTCAACTACATTCTTCTCCATTACGAATGATGGAATACCATAAGTTACCATTCCACCTGGCTTCTGGTTCTTATCGAAGAGTGTAGGCTTATATCCGTTAAGTGCAAGATAGTAAGCACATGAAATACCTGCAGGACCTGCACCGATGATAGCGATCTTCTCATCGAATTCACCATCAACCTTAGGTACAACCTTCTCTGGGATGTAACGTGTATCTGATTCAAGATCTCTCATAGCAACGAATTTCTTTACTTCGTCGATAGCGATAGCCTGATCGATTGTTGCACGTGTACATGCATCCTCGCAACGTCTGTTACATACATGACCACAAACAGCTGGAAGTGGATTGTACTTCTTGATAAGTGCAAGAGCTTCCTCATATCTTCCCTGAGAAGCCATCTTGATATATCCCTGTACAGGAATGTGTGCAGGACAAGCTGTCTTACATGGAGCTGTACCAGTCTTATGTGTATTGATACGGTTGATATCGCGGTAGTCTTCTGTCCACATTTCTGAAGACCACTTCTTCTCTGTTGGAAGTGGCATCTTAGGATAAACTACTTCGCTTCCGTCTTTCTTACAAAGTTTCTGTCCGAGAGTTGCAGCACCAGCTGGACAAACCTCAACACAACGTCCACAAGCTACACAGTTGTCTTTGTCTACGTGAGCCACATAAGCTGAACGTGACATGTTAGGTGTGTTGAAAAGCTGTGATGTACGAAGTGCGTAGCAAACATTTACGTTACAGTTACAGATAGCAAAGATTTTGTCCTCACCATCGATGTTTGTAATCTGGTGAACGAAGCCATTGTCCTCAGCTTTCTTGAGGATTCTCATAACTTCATCTCTATCGATATAATGTCCGCCCTTCTTTGTCTCAACAACCCAGTCAGCCATATCGCCTACAGCGATACACCAGCTTTCAGGGTCATCAGCACATCCCTCGTCGAAAGTCTTTCTAGACTTACGGCAAGAACATGGTGAAGCAGCGTACTTTCCTTCATATTTATCAAGCCAATGTGTGATATGCTCGATTGAAGCAGAAGTGCTAGTTGCGTCGATAGCTTTTTCTACTGGAATAACGTGCATACCGATACCAGCTCCGCCCATAGGTACCATGTTTGTAAGTCCTTCAAGCGGAATTCTACTCATACGCTCGAAGAATGGTCCTACTTCTGGGTGCTTTTCATAAAGTTCAGGGCTCATGTTTCCGAACTCAGCTGAACCAGGTACATACATAGGTACTACGTACTGCTTCTCGCGTCTGTCATTCTCCCAGTTGTACTCTATGATTCCGTTAAACGCCATCTCATCGAGATTCTTCTGAAGTTCTTCCGCACTGAACTCAGGGCAAAGTGCCTGAATCTCTTCAAAAGTTCTAGGCTTTCTCTTCTCCATCTTTAAACCGATTTCACACTGTTCATCAGTGATCATACCGTAGATGCCCCAGTACTCTGGGCTTTCTTTTGTGATCTTCTCTTTGCCAAGCTTGATTTCTTTTCTATCTGTGACCATTGTACAGAACTTAGCAAGAGTCTCTCTGAATGGTGCGTCCATATCTACGCAATCTGGAATAATTCCAGCACGTGGATCCTTTTTGTTTCTGTCTGGATCCAATGAATATGGTGTCATTAATTCTGATTCTTTAAATTCCCTCTTATCCACTTATCATTATCCTTTCTAAAAGGTTATATTGACAAATTTATATCTAATCTAGTATATCAATTAACAATGTTTTAATATATAATAATCGGAGAGAAAAATATAAATATCGGAGGCTTTTTAATGAGAAATTCGAAGGAATTACATCCATTATTCAGAGAAATCTATAACTATTTCAAATTACCTATATCAGTGGTTTCCAAAGATGGCCGCTGTTCTTTCTGTATCCCTGATATCAGTTCCGAAATAGTTCCCGCCAGAATACTTTCTGCACTTATAGATTCGCTAAACCCTACTCGATTAAACTGTAGAGTTCCATATATCAAAAGCACTCCTTATGATTCATATCTCGGAATCATACCACTTCCAACACACGATTATCTCGTCGTAGGTCCAGCCTTCACCAGACCTTTCTCGAAATCACGTGTCATCAAATTCAAGAAGGAATATGTAACAAACGAGGAATTAAACATCTTGGAAAAAGCCACCAGCCCCTCACCTATCATAGATGAAAAATACTTTGCTGAGGTTCTTTCAAGTATCATTATGGTTCTATACTACACTAGGATTGAACCAACTATAATTCTATCTCGTAACCAAATTGCGCCTGACAAAAAGACATATCACGATGCTGCAAACATCATTGAATCTGACTACAAAATCCTTCTACTCTTCGAATCAAATGTAAGTTCAGCTGTTCAGTCCGGAAACCTTACAGAGCTTACAAAACTATGGGAAGAATTCCGCCTACATATTCAGGATAGACACGAGGAATACATGTATTATGAACATCATCTCATGATTCCTCTTCTTTCATCAGCTCGTCTGGCCGCATTAAAAACACGTGCACCGCAAGAAGAGATTATTCAGATTTTTCACTCATGTATCTCTAGAATCGCAGCCGGCGAATCGTTTAGCATTAATTCAAAAATAATCGAGCAGGGTACTTATGTGAGAATTACATAGACGATCACATTTCCGAAAAAATAACCGCAGCTGACATAGCTCGTCACTGCGGCGTAGATAGAAGTTTGATTTTTGATATTTTTAGAAAAAACTATAACTTAAGTCTTACTGATTATATTCAAAAGACTCGTATTCGTAGGGCAAAAGTGCTACTGATTCACTCTCGCGCATCTATAGCAGAAATCGCAACTTCGCTAGGTTTCGGAAGTGCTTCCTATTTCTCCAAGGTCTTCTCTTCATTCTGTGGCTGCACACCAAAAGAATACAAGAAGAATCACCAGAACAGCTAGTTTTCTTTTACAGGCTGATTCTTCTTTACGTAAACCTTCCTCTGAACGAGTTTAGCTATCATGTAACTTACCTCTGCCAGCAAGACTCCAGAGAATACATCTGCGATTACATGCTGCTTGGTCGTAAGTGTCGAAACACATATCATTAGAGCTATTATCACAGAGATAACCTTATACGCTTTCGGTACTCTATCCTGATTTCTTACCGCGATTACGCAAATCCAGCTAGACAGGCAGTGAATAGATGGGAAGAGATTATCTGCCGCATCTATGCTATATAGACCTAGTAGCGCTTTCTCAAATATTCCACTTCCTTCTACTATTGGTCTCACATTCGTGGTCGGAATCGCAATATAGCAAATCAAGCATACAGCTTTTGCTATTATTTCCGTAGTTATAAAAATCACCGAATTCTTCTCATCCTGAGTACAGCCAAGGAAATAGTTTGCTGCCCAGAATGCATAAGAACCGAGATAGATAACTATCGTCCACGGAACGAGTGGAACGTATCCATCGAGTGAAATTGTCATATCGTGGTGGTACCAACCTGTTGTAAACAAGCGTGTACCAAAATAAGTAAATGAGTGTAATAAAACCGCAACTATAACTAGCTTACCCAGTGTACTCTGAAAAAACTTCTTTAATTTCATTAACATAAATTCAACCGTCCATTACAATCTGACGTTCATCTATATCAGTGTTTCACCTATAGTTACTGGAATTTCCCCATAAATCTTCTTTCTTTCGAGAATCTCCCGGTTTAAATCGTAAGCTTTTTCTAATAGAACTATGATGGTAGAACCGCCATATTCGAAAAAGCCTTTCTCTCTACCCTTGATAACAGTGTTTCCAGGGCGACACTCCGAAGAATTGCTAATCTTTCCGACGAGCATTGCTCCGATTTCCATCTGTACGACGGTGCCTACGGAATCGGTCTTCAGAACTGTATATTCTCTACTATTCTGGGTATATACTTTCTGGCTTCTGACTGCGATTGGTCTGACGCAGTGGAGTATTCCATCGATTCGACGCTGCTTCGTAATGCTTGCGTCGGCGCAGTATGAGTATCTATGATAGTGACTAGGTGTGAGGCGAAAGATTAGCGCCACACCATCTGTGTATCTTTCAGCAAGCTTACTGTCTCTGAGTAGTTCCGAGAGACTATATTTGCTGTTTTTTGCCTCTATAATCGAGTCCTCTTCTATCTTTTTGATCGTAAGAAGACCATCACATGGGCAAATCAATGAAGAGTCCGCATTCATCGCAAACCCTTTCTTCAGTTTTCTAGTGAAGAAGTCATTAAAAGAGCGATAGCCACCCTTCGGTTCTACGAACCTAGACATATTGATACCGTTTCTCTTTATGAAACCTGGGATAATAATCTTTGACATTCTAGAGGAAAGTACTACTGCCGAAGCCTTAGAAACTTTAGGGTTTGTAAAGGCTTTTAAGAATACTCTTCCTACTTTTGTTCCATATAGAAATCTAATAGATGCTGATTCTTTCATTATGCAAAGTTCCATCCGAGTAGAATCACTCCAACAAACTCAGAGATACCTACTAAAATAAGCACGATTTTTCCTACGAGATTAGGTTTCTTTACTTCAATCGGTGAAAGGAATCCAACGCTACAAAGACCGAGGAGGAACATGTAAACAACTGTATTATGAACCTTTCCGAGACACTGAAGTGCGTAAACCACAGGAAGAAGGACTGCAATTGAAGTTACAGGAACGCCCTGAAAAAACTTTCTGCATTCATCTGTCTGCTGCTGGCGCTCTTCTTCTGTTACGTTGTAATATGCAAGTCTAATGAGGCCTGCAAGAGCGTAAATTGCAGCTACCACGCTAGCGGCTGTGCTTTTTCCAGTAATCTCATAAACGAAAATAGCAGGAAGTAAGCAGAAACTAATCAGGTCACTAAGTGAATCTATCTGAATTCCGAATTTCTTCTCTGAAGGTGTTCTCTTCTTTGTATTTGCAACTGCTCCATCAAACATGTCACAGACACCTGCTACCATAAGCAATACGATTGCAGTCTGGTAGTTTTCATTAAGCGTCATAATGATTGCGCTGAATGCGCAGAGCATACCTACATATGTAAGAACAACTGTATAATCATAGTAACCAAGCGGTTTTTTAAGTTTCATTTTTTCTCCTTTTTCCCGCATAATATCCAATCAAGGTAATGATGCCACTAAGTAATACGCAAATGTAAAATGTCATACCTCGACTAATCATTTCAACTACAAACGCCATATGTCTTCCCATGATGCGATTAAATCCGTCGACCATAAGATAATCTGAGATTCCCATTCCTCCAGGAATTGGGACGAAATTGAACCCTATGGTTATCAAGCACTGCTTGGCAAAAATGGACGTCATTCTAGACTTTGGCCCGCCAAGTCCAGCGAATATGAGCATAGGTACCGCCATCTGAAATGCTCTCTGAAGGAGGTTCCAGATAAACGCCGACATAAGAATCCCTTTTCTCGAAGATACAATCTCCGAGCATTCTTTATAATCATTTTTTGTTTTTTCTAAGTGGGCTATCCTAGTGTCGATCTCTTTCACAATTCTCTTTCTATGCAAGAAATATATGAACTTATAAATCGGTCCGAATACTATTTCCTCTTTCTTTAAGAGTGCATAAAAAATTAGAACTAGTAGTAACAAGAATACTGCTGCAACTGATATCAAGATTCTAGAGAAATTTCCAAAATCATGAAGTACTCCAGGATCAATTATGAGCGCAATCAACCCTAAGAAAAGTATCGAAAATGTGTACATCATCAGGTTTAAGATGAGCGTAACTGTCGCTACTCCTACCGGAATCCCATCTCTAACCATGAAGAAAGCGCTAGCTGGCTGTCCTCCAGTTGCCGATGGCGTAACCGCAGAAAAATAAATGTCTGATGTGCTATACAAAAGACATTTTGATTTACTCTTCTCGTACCCGATTTTCCTAAGTATAGACCCGATAGCAACTGCTTCAAACAGAACAAAGAAGGCAGACGATATTATTGCAAGTATCAGATATGTTTTATCAATCATAGTTACATATCTAGTTATATCTTTAAATGATATCGTCTTACTTTGCTTCAGAACCAGGTGTATCGTAAGTATAGCAAGCACAAATGATACTGCTATCCAAATTCTGTTATTAGATACTTTTTTATCCATAAGGTTTACTGCAAAATGCCCATCGAAAAAGCATTTAAATAATCTGAAGATTTAACACCTATATCCGCATTATTTTACACTATTTTTATATTCTTCGTCAATGCGTTAGGAAATGGAGTTGGATTTTGTTTCCTTTTGGATTATCTCGCATCTTGTGGCTACTGTGTTTTGTGGTGGTGAGCGAGTTTGCAGTAACTACTTTTTTTGACGGTTACTGCAAACTCAGATTGTATGTGGTTCTGCAGTAATAACATCTTGCGCTGGGTTACTGCAAAATCAACTCGATAGCATTACTGCAGTAACCACTGAAAAAGCTTGTTACTGTAACTCTTGCTTTTCTTCCCTTTTACATCAATTGCATCCCGCTTTCAGTTGCTGCAAATCAACTTGCTTTCTTCTTTTGCAGTAACCGCCAAAAAAACTTGTTACTGCAACTTTTGCTTTTCTTCCCTTTTACATCAATTACATCCCGCTTTCGGTTGCTGCAAATCAACTTGCTTTCTTCTTTTGCAGTAACCATACAAAATCACATAAATGAATCTATTTTATATCCTTAAGAACTGCTATAATACTCTGAAATAATTTGTTATCAAAAAATTAGGTTTACAAAAAGGAGCGAATTATGTATTACGGATATTACTTTGACCCAAC
>DAISYI010000023.1:20033-20567 GCA_036825385.1 Lachnospiraceae bacterium
TTATATTCTAGTTGCAATCGGTGCTTTGATAAGTGGAATTGCTGCGCTTAATGTACAAGCAACCTTCAGCAGATATAGCAGAAAAAACAGTTCTCGCAACATTACTTCAAACCAAGTTGCAGAACATATCTTACATTCTGCAGGAATATATGATGTACAAATTGAGAGAATTCATGGCAATCTCACTGACCATTATTCACCAAACGAGAAAGTGCTTCGCCTTTCTGATTCAGTTTATGGTCAGACAAACATCGCTGCTATCGGTGTTGCCGCTCATGAATGCGGACACGCTATTCAGCACCAGGTTGGCTACGCTCCACTTAAACTTAGAAGCGCATCAGTTCCTCTTGCCAATATAGGTTCATGGGTTTCATGGCCTGTAATAATCATCGGAATCATCATCGGAAACACACCTTTGGCTCAGGCTGGAATCATACTCTTCTCATTCGTAGTACTCTTCCAGCTAATCACTCTTCCAGTAGAATTTGATGCAAGTGCTAGAGCACTTAAGATTCTAAACGCTGATCACATACT
>DAISYI010000023.1:20577-23198 GCA_036825385.1 Lachnospiraceae bacterium
CACGACGGAGCCCGCAAGGTACTCGGTGCCGCAGCGCTCACTTATGTAGCCGCACTATTCAACACAATCTTACAACTACTCCGTCTAATTCTAATCGTTAGCCAGACCAGAAGAGACGACTAATTTTTCCAAATATAAAACCCGCGAAGCTAATGCTCCGCGGGTTTCTAAATATTCATAAAAGTCTATGTCATATAGAATTCAAACCACTACATCAATTTCTCATCATAACAAGCTCTACAACCGCCGATAAACTTAGGTCGTACTCTCGCCGCAGTCACATGCGCTTCACCCAAGCACTTCTTTGAAAGTCTCACCGGTACTGCCACCTCTTTAAGGTGCATTCCAATAAACGTATCACCTATATCAAGTCCTGCATCTGCTCTGACCTTCTCAATCGCAACCGGATTTTCAAACAAATTATACGCATTTGTTGCAAACGATCCGCCAGCCTTTGGCTGAGGAACGACATTCACTACATCCATTCCTGGCACAGCATCTCTTTCGATTATGATTGCCCTATTCAGGTGCTCACAGCACTGCGCTGCCACGTAGATTCCATGCTTTTTCGCAGTATCGTTAATCCCTGAAAAAACCGCCTTTGCTATATCGACATTCGAGTCCGTTCCAATCACGCTTCCACCTACTTCAGACGAAGAGCAACCAACGACCAGAATCTGCCCCTCAGTAAGCTTCGCCTTCTCGATCAATTCCTCTGTGATTTCAGAAGCCTGATTATATATTTCTTCGTACATTATGTCTCCTAATATCTTTCTTATATTTCTTCTTCAAAATCGAATTCTTTGAACAGGTGCTTTCTGCAGAGCAACAGCAGCGCAATCGCCACCACTCTGATTAGCATGCTAAGCGACTGCTCATGGCCTGCCACAATTCCTCTCGCTATCGCAAAAATCAGAACTTCAACAACTGTATTCATCGAGTGCTTAACAAGCATTCTGACAAACTCGATTACGATAATCACGCTGAAAGCTGACGAAAGGAGCTTCTCCATATATGCTATCGCATCCACATCTGGAGACGTGAAGGAAAAAGCATCAATCACTAAATGATATCCGCCATACACAATCCCCACCAGCAATATCGCCGCAATAATCTTTTCAAGAATATTCGGCATCCTGATGATCAAATTATTAATCTTCTTTTTCTTGTCTTTCATATATTCCATAGTGATTTGTGAATCCCTTCTTGATACATTATTTAATAAGCACTGACTTGATTTTTTCATGTAATCTATCTACATCTTCTGTATCAAGCTCATATACCTTATCGCCGTATATCCTGTATTTCGATACTTCCCTAATCTTATCAATCATGACAAACGCTTTGTCATACGTAGGTTTTACTTGATATTTTGTACAATCAATTGTAAACCCATTTCTATACTTCTTTCCTTTTTTCTTACTTGTAAGTGGAACGACAACAACCGTATTATCTGACTTTCTAATCTTAGTAATAACTATCGCATAATGCTTCCCCGATAATTCTCCAGCCATTCCTTTTTTGAAGTCTACTAAATACACTCCATTAATATCATACATAAAATACCCCCTAAAAAATTAGGTACACCGCTAAAAAGCGATGTACCTACGTTCGACCTTAACTAATAAGGTTTCTTTCTCCTTAACGGAACCGTATCCTTAACTAATAAGGCTTTTGGTAAGATTATAATAACATCTCATTAAAAATAGTTCAATAATTTCTACTTCAAGATAAAATGAACTTTCTATTATTTAAAAAGTTTTAATACTCATTATCATCTCCTTGGGTTGGTTGAACTATGGTCGTTTTTCTTATCTTCGTATTTAAAGAAGGCTGATTTAAATAAAAATCAGCCTAAGGGAAAGCAGCCGTCAGCCAATAGGGGCCGGCGACCGCTTCCCTTAAATATATTTTACATCTTTTTGAAGAAAATCCAATTATAAAGTAGAAATTTATGATTATTTAAGTATCACTTACTTTCCCACCTTTCTTAAGATTTCTAAAAAAGCCCGGGACATGTTGTTTATCCAAAAGCAAGAGACTATACCGAAAATGTCTAGGCGATTCTCGAGTGGATGTTAGATTTTTCTGATAGTTAAAGGAGGGAAAACATGCTGGCAAATTAACCATAGATAGCGGAGCCGAAGTATCGCGAGTAGAATCTTCTACGATGATTCATAATCACTGTGGTACCGTGATTATCAAGGGAAAAATAAACAATTGTAAAGGAGCTATAGTAGGTAATATGGCCGGTCTTTTAAATCTAACTGGTGCAAAAATAACAAATAATTCAGGCCCTGCCTTTTTTATGAATTTAGAAGCTAGCGCAAACACGGTATAATGTCTGCTTTGCACATATAGCTTATAAGTAAGCAATCTATTCTAGAAAAGAATTCCTTCATAACCCCTTGAACCCAAAGTTTACTTTGATTATAATATTCTTTGCGTGTGTATCCCCTGATACACACGCAAAGTACAAATATCAAGTAAAAAGCTTCAATAGCTCAGTTGGTAGAGCACTTCACTCGTAATGAAGGGGTCGCCGGTTCAAGTCCGGCTTGGAGCTTAATAAAAAACGCGTCGATTTTTAACATTTTGTACCGACCCCCAAAAGTTAGACC
>DAISYI010000024.1:0-3227 GCA_036825385.1 Lachnospiraceae bacterium
ACAAATACTACCTCAAGTATCTGATTAGAATTGATGACTGGGAAGACTCAAATCTGAATGCGATTGAGATGGGTTCTTTCTATCATTCGACTCTCGAGAAGTTCTCGAAGAAGGTTCGTTCTTCTGGTAAGAAATGGAAGGAACTGGACGAGACAACTGTAAATGATTTTCTGGAAAGTAGTATGAAGGAAATCGAAGATGAGAATTATTCTAGATTTAAAGAAGAAGGCGAATCGGCGTTTAAGCTGTCCATGATTTCGGACACACTTAGACAGAGTGTTCCGTATATTGTAGAACAGATACAGAAGAGTGCCTTTGAACCAGAAGGTTTCGAAGTTGATTTCAGAACCTGGGATAGAGATGAGAAGCTGGATGCACTTAATTATGAACTTGAAGATGGTACGATGCATCTTACGGGAAAAATCGACAGACTCGACACTTTTGAAGATGATGAGAATGTATATGTGAAGGTTGTAGATTACAAGTCTGGAAATAAAGGAATCGATTTACAAGATACAGAAGCCGGACTTGATATCCAGATGTATGTCTACATGGATGCTACAGTTGAGCATATTGAGCATTCGCTTAAGATGGAAGGCAGTGAGAAGAAAGTTGTTCCGGCCGGACTATATTATATTCGAGTAACCGATGAAGTTGATTCTGATACAACGAAAGATTCTCCTGAAGACAAGTATCGTAAGACGCTCTTTAAGAATGGTTTTATCAATTCTGATTCGGATGTAATGAGATACTTAGGCGAGGAAAAAGCCAAGAATAAATTTACACTGGAAGAGTGGCATAACCTAAGAGATGGTGTTCGTTCGCTTATTGTGGATTCTGGTAATAGAATGCTTAAAGGTGATATCGATTCCAAACCATTTAATAAGAATGGCAAGACAGGATGTGATTATTGTCCATATCATAGTGTATGCCATTTCGATGCAAAACTAGATGGATATGAGTATAGAAAACTAGACTAAATGAGGGATTAAATCGTGAAATGGACTGATGAACAGGAAAAAGTCATTTACACAAGAGGTAAAGATATATTGGTTTCTGCGGCTGCTGGCTCTGGTAAGACAGCAGTCCTTGTAGAGCGCATTATTCAGAGAATCATTTCAGAAGATGATCCTATAGATATTGATAAACTTTTGGTTCTTACGTTTACGAATGATGCTGCTCGAGAAATGAAGGATAGAGTACGTCGTGCTATCGATAAAAGACTTCTTGATGATCCTACAAATCAGAGACTTATCAAACAGAAGACTCTCGTTTCATATGCGAATATTACAACGATAGATAGTTTCTGTTCCTATATCGTGAAGAATAATTTTCAGGAAGTTGGAATAGATCCAAACTTTAGAATTATTGATGATGCAGAAGGAAAGATTTTTAAACAGCAGGCGATAGAAGAGGTTTTTGAAGAGAGGTACGATAATCCTACGAAGGAGTTTCTGGATTTAATATCTACATACAAAAAGAAGAATTCTGATTCTGAAATTCGCGAGTTTGTAACGAAGATTGCAACCAAAACGGATTCGCTTGCCTGGCCTGAAAAATGGATAAAGAATGTACTCGATGTATATGATGTAGATACCAAAGAAAAGCTTTTAGAACTAGAGTTGGTTCAGGAGTTTTTTCAGATTAAGAGAAATATTATTAAGGGTTGCACCGAGAAGATTGATGCGACTGCAGACGAGGTCTGTGGTGCAGAATATAATCAGCCTGAGTATGGTGAGAAGATTCGATGTGATAAGGATGTTTTGATTCCGCTTCTTGCTATCGAGGATCCGTTTGTTTTGTTTGATGCAATGAAGAATGTAAAGTTTGCAACTTTGCGTGCGCCAAAAGGAATTGATGAAGATTTAAAGGGGTTCGTTAAGGATACACGTGATGTATGGAAAAATGTCTTCACGAAGGATTCAAAGATCCTTCCTGGTGAAGAAGATGTCGAGAGTATCATTTCTGAAATTAAGCAGGTTAGACCTTATGTGAGAGAACTTCTTTCTTTGGTAGAGGATTATAGAAGAGTTTACCAGGAGAAGAAGGATGAAGTGAATGGACTCGACTTTACTGACCTCGAGCATGCGGCGCTTTCGATTCTGGTCGATGAAGATGGTAATCCGACGAATGCGGCGTATACTTTCCAAAATCATTATGATGAGGTTATGGTCGATGAGTATCAGGACTCAAATGAAGTGCAGGAGACTATCCTAAAGGCAGTTTCTGGCGATTTCATTGGTAACCATAATTATTTCTGCGTAGGAGATGTAAAGCAGAGTATTTATGGATTTAGCTGATCCTAGCATCTTCATGTCTAAGTTTAATGATTTTGCAGAGGAAGATGAAGAACACATTAGAATTGATTTGAATATGAACTTCAGAAGCCGAAAGGAAGTGCTCGATGTAACGAATGATGTTTTTTCACGTATCATGGATGAGGACTTCGGAGATGTGGCATATACTGAGGAAGTTCAGCTGAATTATGGCGCTGATTTTCTAGAACCTGAAGGCTTTAGTGTGAGACCAGAGCTGTGGTATATGTCGCCGGATGATGAGGAACTTGAGGCTTCTGGTTGTGATTCGAAGAAGGAATTCGAGTTTAGATTCATTGCTCAGAGGATTCGTGCATTAATAGATAGTGGATATAAGGTTCAGGACAAGGACGACAACGATAATAAGTTTTTCAGGCAGATTCGATATTCGGATATTGCTATTCTTCGTCGTGGTGTGAGTGATGAGAAAGGCGAAATGACGAGATTTCTAGAGATACTTAGAGAGTATGGAATTGATGCTGTGCTTGCCGAGAACAAGGGCTATTTCGAGACGATGGAGATAGAAACTGTGCTTTCGTTTCTTGAGATTCTCGATAATCCTCTTAAGGATATCGATCTCGTCTCTGTGCTTACATCGCCTATCGCTGGTTTTTCTTCGGATGAACTTTTGAATGTGAGACGTGCTTTCCCAGAGGAAGACCTATTTAGAGCATTTGAGAAGTACGCGCTTGAGTTTAAAGATGAGAAAGTGAAAGCTTTTCTGGATTTCTACTATGAGCTTCACGATAATATCGATCTGTCGATTGCGGATATCATTCGTGAAATTGTTGAAAGCACTGGATATATGAATTATATTTCTTCACTTCCGGGTGGAGATTTGAGACGTGCGAATGTTAACAAGCTTATAGAAGAAGCTGAAATGAGCACGGCGAAGTCGGCTGATCTCTATAC
>DAISYI010000024.1:3237-4873 GCA_036825385.1 Lachnospiraceae bacterium
CAGCTCTCGAAGTGCTGCCTCGTCAACCGTGACGAAGAACATTGGTACTATTTCTAACTATGGTTGGGAAATTAGTGCAGATATCGATGTATATAAGAAAGCTTTATCAGAAATCGTAAGAAGTATGATGCTGAAATCAGTATGGCGAAGCTGATGGGCGAAGAGGACAATGTAGTTCGTATTATGACCATTCACAAGTCGAAAGGTTTGGAGTTCCCTGTTGTATTCCTTTCGGATTGTGGTAAGACGTTCAATGAGCGTGATTTGAATTCGAATATCTACGTTGACCCAAAAATCGGACTCGGTTTGAAGAAGTTTATTGATTCCAAGATTAGAATTGTTGTGGATACTTTCTACACGACTTGTATGAAAGAACTTATTCGAGAAAAGACTCGCGCAGAAGAGCAGAGGCTCCTTTATGTAGCTATGACCAGAGCAAAGGAGAAACTTATTGTTACTGGTTCTTTCTCCAGAAAGGGAGATGTTGATTCAGCATTTCAAAAGAAACTCTATCCTATCGGAGAGAAGATGTCTTTTGTCGACAAATTTAAAGGAACAGCTTACTTCGACTGGATTATTCCTTCGCTCAATAGTTTTACTTCGTTAGGTGTGAAAAAGTATGATTTCTCAAAAGCTACGATTAGAAACATTGTTTCAGCTGAAGTGGCTGAAATTAATGTTATAGATGAGAGAAAGAAGAGACTGAATCAGATTCTGAATGAGTCACAGGATAGTGATTTAGATATTCTGTTTGAAAGAATGAATTACAAATATGAATTCGGAGTGGCTCATGAGTTTAAGAATAAGTATTCTGTTTCTGAGATTAAGCACGTAGAAATTGAGAAAAACGCGTCTTTGGTTGACAGGGTAGATGTCGTAACTGACGATATGTCTGAAGACTGGATTCATGAAGAGAAAGAGAGAGTAGTTCCTAGATTTATTTCTGGTAAAGTTGATGAAGAAGCTTTTTCCGCAACGTCATATGGAACTGCTATGCATAGAGTCCTAGAAGGCTTAGATTTGGCTCTGGAATATGATCTCGATAAAGTGAAGGCGTCTATTAGGGAAATGGCTTCTAGAGGGTATCTTACGCCGGAGGAGGCCGATGCTGTTAATCCAATGCACATCTTGAAGTTTTTAGAGACAGATGTAGCTCGTTCTATGGGCGAGGCGGCAAAGGAAGGCAGACTTCTTCGCGAGCAGAACTTTGTATTCTCTGAGAGGATTGATAAGCTTTTTGATGGTCTTATGGATGTAAAGGAGTCGGAGGATTCAGTTCTGGTTCAGGGTGAAATCGACTGTCTTATTGTTGATGATGACGGAGTTACTGTAATTGACTATAAGACAGATAGAGTTAATAGTGATTCTGATCTCACTGATAGGTATTCAAGACAGCTTCAGATATATGGAAATGCAGCTAGTCGCACATTTGCTAAACCAATCAAGAAATTGTTGATATATTCATTCGCTTTAGGGCGATTCATTGAAGTTTTGCCGCTTTAAGCAAACGTATTGTAGTTTGGATTCTTCTGTTATATAATCTGTTTACTTTAGTAATGGACGTGAATTTACTAGAGATAGGAATTATGTTTTTTGGAGGAATTATATGATGAATGAATATGATGATGAAGTTGTA
>DAISYI010000024.1:4883-5540 GCA_036825385.1 Lachnospiraceae bacterium
GAGCTATATAAAAATGCAATAGAGGCTTCCTATGGAGTAAAGGTAAAGGAAGTTTTAATATATTCATTTGCTCTAGAAAGGAGTATAAATTTATGTACGACAAAATAACAGTAGAAACATTTTTGGAGAATCAGCTTCAGCTTTTCCCTGAGGAGGTTGCTACATCGCCAGAATCAGCAGAAGTATTCTTAGAGGATTGCTTTGCCTGTGTATGTGACTCTAGAGAAGAAGCTCTTGATTATATTCATGATAATATGGATGTGGAAGATATGAGTGATGAAGAAATCTTGTCACAGCCAGAAATATTCGCTATCCCTGATGGTAGATTTCTTATTGTTGAGGGATAATTTATAAGTTTATTAAAAGCAAAAAATACACGCTGATTTTTTAAATGAAAATAAAAAATCCAGCGTGTATTTATTTGCTTTAACCAAGATTCCAAATTACTCAACAATCAAGAAATCTATCATCAGGGATACGCTCAACACGGAGAGTGGATTTGTGAGGTACATTAAATAACTCAGAAATAAATAACCACCTAATTTTTATTTTCATTTAAAAATTAGGTGGTTATTTTTTCTGAGTTTTACTTAAAGTAGATTCTTATAAATCTACTCTATCAGCATAATTGCCATTTGCTACGTAATATGCTGATCT
>DAISYI010000024.1:5574-12885 GCA_036825385.1 Lachnospiraceae bacterium
ACATCGTCTACTTTTCTGTCTTCCCCTTCGAACTGTACGATAGCAGTAGTCTTAACAGAAGCAGTTGCTGTTTCTACAGTAGCCTTTGCTTTTGAAGCAGTAGTCTTTGCTGTCTTCTTTGCAGTTGTTGCGGCTTTTTTAGCTGTAGTAGCAGCTTTCTTTGTTGTAGTAGCAGCTTTTTTAGTTGCAGTAGCTGCTTTCTTTTTGGTTTCTGCAACTTTCTTTGTTGCAGTTGTTTTTGCAGTTGTAGCTTTTGTAGCAGTCTTTGCTTCAACTTCTTCAGCAGCTTTCTTTAAACCTGCAACGAATTCTTCCCTTGTAGTAACCTTTTTTGCCATTTTGTCCTCCTCATGTAATTACGTAATTAACTTAAGAAAACTAAAACACAAATTCATTATAGAACAATTGAATTGATAAAACTATGGCAAATTTAATAAAAATACTAAAAATTAACTGCGGATTTTAAAATTATTTTACAAGCTGCATCATAATACGGTTTGATCTATTTACGAATTCACTCATTTCAGCGGCTGAAAGAGGGTGGTTCTGTATAACGGCGAGGTCATAAAGTTGTTTGCAGAAGTCATCTTTGTATTCGCTTTCTGAGTTGTTGATAAGGTATGAAACAAGCTCGTTGTTTGTATTAAGTACAAGAGTAGATTCTGTATCTAGTCCCATCTCATCTGTACCCATTCCATACATTTTCATCATTTCATTGATACGACGTCCTTCTTCAGAAACGTTAAGCATTGCAGAGATGTCTTTGTTTTTAAATTTCTCAGCTTTTACTTTAAGGTTTTCTTTTCCAAGAGCATTCTTGAATAGAGTAGATAGGGTTTCGTTCACTTTCTTCTGTTCTTCTTCGTTTGATTCTTCTGTAAGTGAATCAATTGTTTCAGCATCGATTCTTAAGAACTTGTATTTTGGATTTCTAGTTTCGAGCTGAGTAATAAACTGAGTATCGATAAGTTCTGGAAGAACTACTGCATTCTGATTGTTTTCTTTGAAGAGAGAGATGTAAGAAGCCTGCTGAACTGGATTAGTTACATAGTAAACAGGAGTTCTTGTATCTTCTTTATCTTCGGATTCATTATCAACTACTTCAGTAACGTCTGCGTCTGTAGCTTTTTCCTCTTCATCCTTTACGAGAAGTTCTGGAAGAGTGATGTACTTATCATTAATATCCTTGAAGAGGATATAGTCGTTCATCTTGTCACAGAACTTATTGTCTCTCAAGCATCCGTATTTTACGAATGGGCTGATGTCATCCCAGTATTTCTCGTAGTTTTCTTTGTCAGTTTTGCAGAGACCTGTAAGCTTATCTGCAACTTTCTTTGTGATGTAATCAGAAATTTTTGTAACGAAACCATCGTTCTGAAGTGCTGATCTAGATACGTTAAGTGGGAGATCAGGACAGTCGATTACACCCTTTAAGAGCATAAGGAATTCAGGGATGACTTCTTTAATGTTATCAGCGATGAATACCTGGTTGTTGTAAAGTTTGATAGTTCCTTCGATTGACTCGTACTGATTGTTAATCTTAGGGAAGTAAAGGATACCTTTCAGTCTGAATGGGTAATCCATATTTAAGTGAATCCAGAATAGTGGTTCCTTGTAATCGCGGAATACTTTTCTGTAGAAGTTCTTGTATTCGTCGTCTGTACACTCTGAAGGAGTCTTGTTCCAGAGAGGATCTGTGTCATTGAGTGGTTTAACGAGAACTTCATTATCGCTTGATTCATCTGAATCTTTGTTTTCTGCCTTTTTCTTTTCTGCTTCTTCGAAAGCTTTCTTAAGAGCTTCTTCTTTATTCAGATAGATTGCGTAAGGCATGAATGAGCAGTACTTCTCAATGATTTCACGGATTCGGTATTCGTTACAGAATTCGAGAACATCTTCATTGATGTGAAGTGTGATAGTAGTACCGAATGTATCACGACTACCATCAGACATTTCGAAGTCTGTACCACCATCGCATGTCCAATGAACAGGAGTTTCGCCTTCTTTGTATGAAAGGGTTTCGATTTCTACTGTGTCAGCTACCATAAATGCAGAATAGAATCCGAGACCGAAGTGTCCGATAATCTGTTCACTGTCAGCTTTGCCTTTGTACTTCTCGAGGAAGTCTGTAGCACCAGAGAATGCAATCTGGTTGATATATTTGTCGAGCTCATCGGCTGTCATACCGATACCGTTATCAGAGATAGTAAGAGTCTTTGCAGTAGGATCACAAGTTACGAGAACTTCTGGTGTGTATCCAGCTGGGAGATCGAACTCACCGAGAACGTTAAGCTTTTTCAGTTTAGTAATAGCATCGCATCCGTTAGAGATAAGCTCTCTAAGGAAGATATCATGGTCAGAATATAACCATTTTTTGATTACTGGAAAAATATTTTCGCTAGTAATAGAAAGACTACCTTTTTTGTTTGTCATTTTAGTCACTCCTTTCAACGTTATTAATTTTATGACAGGAAAAATCATAAGTCAATAAAAAATTAGCACTCTTTGACAAAGAGTGCTAATAGTATATTTATGCTTCTTTTTTCAATGCTTCGTCATGCTTGTTCATGTTTCTAACAGCATTTGTAAGCATCATTTTGATTCGGTTGATCTGGTTCACTTCAGATGCTCCAGGATCGTAGTCGATAGCAACGATGTTTGCATCTGGATGAAGAGTTCTAATTTTTTTGATTACACCCTTACCGACAACATGGTTTGGAAGGCAACCGAAAGGCTGAATGCATACGATGTTCTTTGCGTCTGATTCCATAAGTTCCATCATTTCTCCTGTAAGGAACCATCCTTCACCAGTCTGGTTACCGAGAGATACGATAGGGGAAGCCATCTCAGCAAGTTTATCAATATGAGCTGGTGCTTCGAAATGCTTTGACTTATTGAATTCGTCCCTTGCAGCTTTTCTAAGCCATTCGAAGAAGTGACAAGTGAGATTAGATCTACGCTGTGACTTCTTTGAAGCTCCGAGGTTCTCTGCTTTAAAGTTTGTGTTGTAGAAACTGTAGAGAAGGAAGTCTGTAAGGTCAGGTACTACAGCCTCAGCGCCTTCTGCTTCGAGGAGGCCTGCGAGGTTATTATTTGCTGTAGGATGGAACTTAACGAGGATTTCTCCTACGATTCCAACTCTAGGTTTCTTAAGTCCCTCTTTGAGAGGAATTCTATCGAAGTCGCGAATGATTTCACGGCAAAGCTTCTTGTACTTTCTGTGAGAGAGCATCTTGTTCGATGAAACAAACTCGATGACTCTTTCTCTCCATTTAGCATGAATCTGGTCTGTTGTACCAGGAATAGCTTCGTACGGACGCATTCTAAGTGTACAGCGGAGGAAGATATCTCCGATTACAAGAGCATAGAGTGCGTGCTGAAGAAGAGAAGGAGTAATCTTGAATCCTGAGTTCTTCTCGAGTCCCTGTGCAGAGAGGGAGATTACTGGCACGTCAGGATATCCAGCTTTTTCCAAAGCACGTCTTATGAATCCGATGTAGTTTGAAGCTCTACATCCACCACCTGTCTGAGAGATGAGAAGGGCAGTTTTGGACATGTCGTACTTACCGCTCTTTACAGCACTCATAAGCTGACCGACTACGATTGTAGATGGGTAGCAAGCGTCGTTGTTTACGAAACGAAGTCCCTGATCGATTGATTCACGAGATGGAACATCTGGTACTACGATGTTGTATCCGGCTGCGTTGAACGCAGGAGCGAGGAGCTCGAAGTGGATAGGAGACATCTGAGGGCAGAGGATAGTGTAGTTCTTCTTCATATCCTTTGTGAACTCGACTCTATTGTAGTTTGCAGGGACAATCTTTCTGTTTCGCTTTTCTTCTTCTGAAAGTTTTTCTTTTCTAACTCGAATAGCAGCGATGAGTGAACGGATTCGAATCTTTGCTGCACCGAGGTTGTTAACTTCATCAATCTTTAAGCATGTGTAAATCTTACCACTGTTGTTAAGGATGTCTTTTACACAGTCTGTTGTAACGGCATCGAGACCACATCCGAAGGAGTTCAGCTGGATGATGTCTAGGTAATCAGTCTTCTTTACGAGGTTAGCGGCTGAGTACATACGAGAATGGAACATCCACTGATCCATTACGATGAGCGGTCTTTCAATTTCACCGAGATGAGAGATAGAATCCTCTGTAAGTACAGCCATTCCGTAAGAGTTGATTACATCTGGAATTCCGTGGTTGATTTCTGGGTCGATATGATATGGACGACCACAGAGTACGATTCCGTGAAGGTTATTATCCTTAAGATACTGAAGTGTTTCTTCACCCTTCTTCTCTACATCACGACGGAAGTTGCCCTGTTCAACCCAACCCTTGTGTGAAGCAAAACGTACTTCTTTCTCAGAAATATTGAATTCTTCCTTGAAGACCTTTACAAGCTGGCTTGTAAGGATTTCTTCTGAGGAAAAAGCAAGGAACGGATTGAGGAAGCGCATCTGACCTGACGAAATAGCCTCAACATTGTTCTTGATATTTTCTGCGTATGAAGTAACGATAGGACAGTTGTAGTGGTTGTTTGCATCAGGAAATTCATTTCTCTCATATGGTACACATGGGTAGAAGATGAAATCTACTTCCTTGTTTATAAGCCACTGAACATGTCCGTGTGAAAGCTTCGCTGGGTAACACTCTGATTCACTTGGAATTGATTCGATACCGAGCTCGTAAACCTTTCTATTTGAGAGAGGTGAGAGCTGTACTCTGAAACCAAGTTCCTTGAAGAATGTAGCCCAGAATGGGAAGTTCTCATATATATTAAGTACTCTAGGAATACCTACAGTTCCACGAACGGCCTCTTCTTTACGGAGAGGAGCATAGTGGAATGTTCTCTTTAACTTATACTCGTAAAGGTTTGGAAGGTGGTCTTTGTTCTTCTCAAGACCGAGTCCTCTTTCACATCTGTTTCCTGTAATGAATTTACGTCCGTCGTTAAAGCTGTTAATTGTAAGCAAGCAGTGGTTGTTACAATGTGGACATCTGTCGAGTGAAGTCTCAAATGTAAGTTCTTTGAGTTCATCTACAGAAAGCATAGTTGTATGTGGGCTGATATGATAACGCTCTTTAGCGATGAGAGCGGCACCGAATGCACCCATAAGTCCAGCAATATCAGGACGAGTAACTTTGCGCTCGGAGATTTTTTCAAATGAACGAAGTACTGCGTTATTGTAGAAAGTTCCACCCTGAACGACGATGTGTTCGCCGAGATCTTTAGGGTCAGCAAGTTTGATAACCTTGAAGAGTGCGTTTTTGATTACAGAGTAAGCAAGACCAGAGGAGATATCCGCTACAGATGCTCCTTCCTTCTGCGCCTGCTTTACTTTTGAGTTCATGAATACTGTACATCTTGTTCCGAGGTCAATAGGATACTTAGCAAAAAGTGCTTCCTTAGCGAAGTCAGAAACTGAGTAATTCAATGATTTAGCGAAAGTTTCGATGAATGATCCGCAGCCTGATGAACATGATTCATTAAGCTGAACAGAATCGATAGTGTTGTCTTTGACTTTCATATATTTCATATCCTGACCACCGATGTCGAGGATAGTATCTACTTCTGGATCGAAGAATGAAGCGGCATAGTAGTGTGAAACAGTTTCCACTTCACCTTCTTCAAGTTTGAGTGCAGATTTAAGAAGTGCTTCACCGTAGCCAGTTGAGCATGAATGAACAATCTCAGCATCATCTGGAAGCTTGCTATAAATTTCTTCGATTGAATGGATAGCTGTAGTGAGTGGGCTACCATTGTTACTTGAGTAATATGAGTAAAGAAGACGTCCGTCTTCGTCGATAAGTGCGAGTTTAGTTGTTGTAGAACCAGCGTCGATACCGAGATATGCTTTGCCATGATAGTTCTCAAGTGCAGCTGTTTCTACATGAGCTTTTGAATGTCTTGCAATAAAGTCATTGTATTCGTTTACTTTCTCGAAAAGTGGTTCGAGACGTGCGACTTCGAATTCCATATGGATATCGTGTGAAAGCTCTTCGAGGAGTCCATCCATATCCTTTGTCTCGTTCTCTTTATATGAAAGAGCAGATCCGATTGCTGCGAAGAGATGAGAGTTATCTGGAATGATAGTATGTTCTTCATCAAGCTTAAGAGTTCTAATAAATGTTTCTCTAAGCTGCTCTAAGAAGTGAAGAGGTCCACCGAGGAACGCTACATGTCCTTTGATTGGCTTACCCTGTGCGAGCCCAGAGATGGTCTGATTGCAAACTGCCTGGAAGATAGAAGCAGCAAGGTCTGGCTTTGTAGCGCCTTCGTTAATTAGTGGCTGAATATCAGTTTTTGCAAATACACCACAACGAGATGCTATAGTGTATAGCTCCTTGTAATCTTTTGCGTATTCATTTAGACCAGGAGCATCTGTCTGGAGGAGAGCTGCCATCTGGTCGATAAAGGAACCTGTACCTCCGGCACAGATACCGTTCATTCTCTGTTCTACATTTCCATTTTCAAAATAAATAATCTTAGCATCTTCTCCGCCAAGCTCAATAGCTACATCTGTTTTAGGAGCATAGTGAGTGAGGGCAGTAGATACTGCAATTACTTCCTGTACAAATGAAATCCCTAAATGCTTTGCAAGTGTCAGTCCACCGGAACCAGTAATGATAGGGGCAATTTCTACATTCCCCGTAACGCTGTAAGCTTTTTCCACGAGACTGTGAAGAGTTTCTCTGATGTTTGCATAATGTCTTTCGTAATCAGAGAAAATCAACTTATCTTCAGGATCGAGTATGGCTACCTTGACAGTAGTAGAACCAATGTCTATTCCCATTTTATGTAAATTGTTATTTGCCATATGAAAAATCCTTTCGAATGTAAATATACATATATAAATATATGCTCAGCAATCTAACATTATATTTTCTTTTCCTATTAAAAACAATAGACAAAATTGCTAATATTGTTTTTTCTAAAAACATAAGCGATTCGGATTTGTGTTTTAATTGCACTGTTGGTATAATATCAAAATGGATTTAAAATTAGGAGTAATGTATGCTGAACAAACTAGAACGTAAATTTGGCAAATATGCCATACCTAGACTTATGAATTACATAATTGGCGGTTATGTCATCGGTTATATGTTGGCTTTTCTAGGCCAGATGCTGGACGTCGATTTTCTGTCATATTTCACATTAGATATTTATCAAATTACGCATATTACCAATGGATTTCCTATTCCACAGGTATGGAGAGTTTTTACTTGGATTCTCATTCCGCCGACAGGATACAATCTGTTCTTTGGAATCATTATGATGATTTTCTATTGGCAGCTAGGTTCTGCTCTT
>DAISYI010000024.1:12895-14375 GCA_036825385.1 Lachnospiraceae bacterium
GTTCATCTTCGGGGGAATCCTCTTTAATATACTTGGAGCAGTGGTGTATTATCTGGTTTCAGGACCGAATACAATTACTGCGCTCGCAACAAGCGTATACTTCACTACGAATTATATTAATATGTCAATCTTTTTGGCATTTGCTTTTTGTTATCCAGATATGCAGATTCTTCTGTATTTCATTATTCCAATCAAGATGAAATATATGGCTGCTGTATGGGGCGTATTATCATTATTTGATGTACTTCCAGTTAGATCATCTATTTATGGATGGAGCTGGGGATACCCACAACAGGTGGCTTTGGTTCAGGTTATTGCATCTATAGTTAATTTTGCGCTTTTCTATTATCTCACGAGAAGTGCTTATAGAGTTTCAAATAAAGACAGGGTTCATCGACAATTTAAGAAGGTTGTTCGTCCTACACAGAGCACTGGTGCACACGGAATGCCAAAGCATAAGTGCTGTATCTGTGGTAGAACAGATCAGTCGAATCCAGAACTTGAATTTAGATTTTGTTCTAAGTGTAATGGCAATTACGAGTATTGTCAGGATCACCTTTTTACACATGTACATAAAAAATAGCCTTTAAGGCAAAAAATAAACTAGTAAGGGATATTACAAAAATGGAAGAAAGAGAATCAAAGAATTTTATCGAACAGGAAATTGATAAGGATCTCGCTGAAGGCGTTTACGATCACGTTGTGACTCGATTCCCACCAGAACCAAATGGTTATCTTCATATCGGTCATGCTAAGTCAATTATTCTTAACTCAGGACTTGCTGAGAAATACAACGGCGTATTTAATATGCGTTTTGATGATACGAACCCAACAAAGGAAAAATCAGAGTTCGTTGATTCTATTATTTCTGATATCACATGGCTTGGAGCTGATTTCGGAGATAAGATTTATTATGCATCAGATTATTTTGATACTATGTATGAGAAGGCGGTTCTTCTTATCAAGAAGGGACTTGCATATGTATCAGATTTGAATGCTGAGGAGATTCGTGAATACAGAGGAACACTTACTGAACCTGGTAAAGATGATCCAAATAGAAATCGTCCAATAGATGAGAGCTTACAGATTTTTTCAGATATGAAAGATGGTAAATACGAGGATGGTTCTGTTGTTCTTCGTGCCAAGATTGATATGTCATCTCCTAACATTAACATGAGAGATCCTATTATCTATAGAGTGGCTCATCAGACACACCAGAGAACAGGCGATAAGTGGTGCATTTATCCTATGTATGATTTCGCTCATCCTATCGAGGATGCAATCGAGGGTATCACACATTCTATCTGTACTCTTGAGTTTGAGGATCACAGACCTCTTTACAACTGGGTTGTTGAGAATACTGATTGGGAGAATCCTCCTAGACAGATTGAGTTTGCTAAACTTTATCTTACAAATGTTGTAACAGGTAAGAGATATATTAAGAAGCTTGTAGAAGACGGTGTAGTTGATGGATGGGATG
>DAISYI010000024.1:14385-15590 GCA_036825385.1 Lachnospiraceae bacterium
CTTGTTTCTATCGCTGGTCTTAAGAGAAGAGGTTTCACACCTGCTTCAATTAGAAACTTTGTAAACCTTCTCGGAATTACTAAGTCAAATGCATCAGCAGATTATGCTATGCTTGAGTACTGTGTAAGAGAAGACTTAAAGCCAAAGGATAAGAGAATCATGGCGATTCTTCATCCTGTTAAACTTGTGATTGATAACTATCCTGAAGGACAGATTGAACATCTTACAGTTTCAAATAACGTTGAGAATGAAGGACTCGGTTCTCGAGAAGTTCCTTTCTCTCGTGAACTTTACATCGAAAGAGATGACTTCATGGTTGAACCACCTAAGAAGTACAGACGTCTCTTCCTAGGAAATGAAGTCAGACTTATGAATGCGTACTTCATTACTTGTACAGGTTATGATTTAGATGAAGATGGAAATGTGACATGTGTTCATGCAACATATGATCCAGAAAGCCGTGGTGGTGAAAGTCCTGACGGACGTAAGGTTAAGGGAACGATTCATTGGGTTTGCGCTGACACTGCTGTTAAAGCAGAGGTTCGTCAGTACGAGAATCTGGTAAATGAAGAGCTTGGAGTATATAATGAAGACGGTACTATTAATCTCAATCCAAACTCAAAGGTTGTTCTTACAGATTGTATGATTGAACCTGAAATCAAGGGAGCAAAAGCATATGATAGCTTCCAGTTTGTAAGAGATGGTTTCTATGTAGTTGATTCAAAGGATTCTACAGAAGAAAACCTTGTATTTAATAGAGTTGTATCTTTGAAGAGCAGTTATAAGCTTCCAACAGATGCGAAATAGTAGTTTAGGAGATAGTAAATGAATTTATTTGCAGGACTCGAAAAATTTGGTTTTTCAGGTGACGAAAAACTTGATATTACTAAAGACGAGAAGACAGCAAAGAGAGCCGGAGCAGAAGCAGCAGCTGCTGCACCAAAGAAGGAAGCAGAAGAGAAAGATTTCCTTCTGGACAAGAAACTTAAGTGCCCGGTATGTGATAAGAATATCACTACAAAAATGGTTAAGTCTGGTAAGCTTAGACGTGGTACACCTGACGATGACTTAAGACCTAACTATAATGGCATCGATATCAATAAATACGATGTCGCAGCATGCCCTCATTGTGGTTATGCAGCATTCACAAAGACATTTGAGCATCTTTCATCAACACAGATTAAACTAATTAAAGAAAATGTATC
>DAISYI010000024.1:15667-16609 GCA_036825385.1 Lachnospiraceae bacterium
AAGAAGGCTAAGCTTTCAGAGAAGTCATATCTTTGTCTTAAGATAGCATGGCTTATCAGAGCTGAAATTCCTACACTTCCAGAAGGAACAGATGAGGAAAAAGCTAAGAAGAAAGCTAAGATTGCTGAATATAATGGTTTTTATCAGCAGGCTTTTGATGGCTTTATGAAGGCTATGAGTTCTGAAATGCCACCATACTTCGGTATTCAGACATCTACACTTGAGCTTATGCTTTCAAATATGGCTATCTACTTTAAAAAGTATGATATTGCCACAAAATTAGTTGGAAATCTTATCACAAACATGTCAACACCTGCTAGAATTAAGGACAAGGCGCTTGATTTAAAGGATAAGATTGCTGAGGCAAAAAAGGATAACTAAGTCCTTTTTTAATAAAATACATAATTAATTTTTTTTGCGTAGAAAAGGAAGGGAAACATGAAAACAATTCTCGAACTCATCACAGAGGAAATGAGAAGAGGCTTTACAGAAGCCGGATACGATGAGAAGTTTGCAGTATGTACACTTTCAAATCGTCCAGATCTCTGTGAGTATCAGTGTAACGGTGCTCTTACAGCAGCGAAACAGTATCACAAGAATCCTATGGATATCGCGACAGAAGTTGTTGAGAAGATTTCTTCAAGCAACATCTTCGAGGTTGCAGAAGCAGTCCGACCAGGATTTATCAATTTAAGAGTCCAGGGAGCATTCCTTGGCGATTTCGTTGATGCTATGCGAAGAGACCGCGAGAGAATGGGTTATGACAAGGTTTCAACTCCTAAGACTATATTTGTAGATTATGGCGGACCTAACGTAGCTAAGCCACTTCACGTAGGACATCTTCGTGCTGCTGTAATCGGTGAGTCTGTAAAGAGAATCATCAAGTTTGCTGGAAATGAAGCAATTGGTGATATCCACCTTGGAGACTGGGGAACACAGCTT
>DAISYI010000024.1:16619-21743 GCA_036825385.1 Lachnospiraceae bacterium
AGTTCCATCAGAGAGCTCTCGAAGCTACATACCAGCTTCAGAATGGTCATAGAGGATATACACAGCTATTCAAACATATTATTGACGTATCAGTAAATGATATGAGAAAGATCTATGACAGACTTAATGTTCATTTCGAACTTTGGAAGGGTGAAGCAGATACTCGCGACATCATTCCTGGAATGATTGATAAGATGAAAGAGAAAGGTCTCGTTTACGAAAGTAATGGAGCTCTTGTTATGGACACAAATGAACCAGGAGACAAGGTAGAAATGCCACCTCTTATGATTCTTAAGTCTGATGGAGCATCAAACTACAATACAACAGACCTCGGAACTCTCGTTTGGAGAATGGATGATTATCATGCTGATGAAGTTTACTACGTAGTAGATAAGCGTCAGGATCTTCATTTCCTTCAGCTCTTTAGAGCAGCAAAGAAGGCAGAAATCTGTGGACCTAACGTTCACCTTCAGTTCATTGGCTTCGGTACTATGAATGGTAAGGACGGTAAGCCATTTAAGACTAGAACTGGTGGTGTAATGCGTCTTGAATCACTTCTTAATGACATCGATACTCAGATGTATGAGAAGATTAAGACAAACGCAGACATCCCTGATGAAGAAGCTAGAGATACAGCACATAAGGTTTGCGTAGCTGCTATCAAGTACGGCGATCTTTCAAACCAGTCTACAAAGGATTATGTTTTTGATCTCGATAGATTTACTTCATTTGAAGGTAATACAGGACCTTATATCCTTTACACAATCGTTCGAATCAAATCAATCCTTAGAAAGTATGAAGAGGCAAATGGTAAGGGTGCTGCACTTCGTGTATGTGAACCAAAGGATGAAAGTGAGAAGAACCTCATGCTCGTTCTTTCAAGATTCTCAGAAGTTATGAGAACTGCATATGAGGAAAAAGCTCCTCATAAAATCTGTGCTTTCATCTACAGCGTATGTGATGCATTTAACCATTTCTATCATGCAAATAAGATTCTTGGAATCGATGATAAGAACCTTGAACTTCAGTACATCAGCCTTCTCGATGTAACAGTTAGAGTTCTTAACACATGTATCGATCTTCTTGGATTTGACGCTCCAGAGCGTATGTAATTTTAAATTAAAACAAGGTAAAGTCTCGCAATTTTTATTGCGGGATTTTGCCCGTTTTAAGAATATATTTTTTTGAAAGGAAAGATAATGACAAAAATAGATATTGTGTCAGGTTTCCTTGGAGCTGGAAAGACAACTCTCATTAAGAAACTTGTTTCAGAAGCAATAAAAAATGAAAAAGTCGTTCTTATCGAGAATGAATTTGGTGAAGTTGGAATCGACGGTGGATTCCTTAAAGATGCAGGTATTCAGATTACTGAAATGAATTCTGGATGTATCTGCTGTACTATGGTTGGTGACTTTGAGAAGAACTTAAAGGAAGTATATGATAAGTTCAGTCCAGACAGAATCATCATCGAACCATCCGGAGTAGGAAAGCTTTCTGATGTAATGGCATCAGTTATCAATATGGAAAAAGAGAATGACGTGAAGCTTAATGCTCTCGTTACTGTTGTAAATGCGAAGAAAGCTAAGAAGCAGATGAAAGGTTTCGGTGAATTCTTTAATAATCAGATTGAATTTGCAACAACTGTTATTCTCAGTCGTGCTGACGAAGCTGACAATGAAACAATTCAGGATGTAGTAAATACTATTCGTGAGAAGAATGAAAAAGCTCTCATCGTTACTACATCACTTTCAGAACTTTCAGGTGAGAAAATTCTCAATGCAATCGAGGGAAAGGATAATCTTCAGGTTTCTATCGAAGCAATGAAAGCTCATGAAGAGCATGAACATGAACATCACCACGAGCATGATCATGAGCATGAACACCATCATGAACATGAACATGAGCATGAGCATCATCACCATCATGATCATGATGAAGAGTGCGAGTGTGGATGTCACGATCATGATCATGAGCATGAGCATCATCACCACCATGAGCATGATGAACATTGTGAATGTGGATGTCATGACCATCACCATCATCATGCAGATGATGTGTTTGAAAGCTTTGGTAGAGAGACACCAAAGGTGTTTGAGAAATCAGTTATTGAAGATGCACTTAACAAGCTTTCAACATCTGATGATTTCGGAATTATTCTTCGCTCAAAGGGTATGATTCCAGCAACTGATGGAACATGGATTTACTTCGATTTTGTAGATGGTGATTATGAACTTAGAACTGGTCAGCCAGATGTAACAGGAAGAATTGTAGTAATTGGATCTAAGCTCGACGAGCACAAGATTGAAGAATTATTTGGTTTATAAGATTTAAGGAGTTTTGCCATGCAGGAAGTACCTGTATATATATTTACCGGATTCATGGATTCAGGAAAAACAACCATGATGAAGGATACACTTATAAACAGTGGTTTTGCTGAAGACTTGGATAGTATTCTTATTCTTCAGTGTGAAGATGGGGATGAAGAGTTTACTCAGGAAGAATTAGACTCTATTCACGCGAAGCTTTTTCAGTTCGAAGATGAGGATGATTTCTTTGATAAAGAAAAACTCTTAGAAATTGATAAAGAAAATCTTCCGGATGCAATCTTTATCGAATATAATGGAACTTGGGGAACTGATAGATTATACGCTGGTTCGGAACTTCCTGATCACTGGGTAGTAGCACAGTCTCTTGCGGTAGTTGATGCTACTACATTTGAGATGTATCTTCTCAATATGAGACAGATGATGCAGGAACAGCTTAAACAGGCTGAGGTTATCTTCTTTAACCGTTACGACAAGAGCATGAACAAATCTAAAATTAGAACATCTGTAAAGGCGTTTAATAGACCTGCTCAGATTGTTTACATGCTTTCAGACGGTAGTATTGACCAGTCTCCTGAAGAACTTCCTTTTGACATCACAAAGGACGAGCTTGAGATTTCTGATAGCGACTATGCAATTTGGTTTACAGATTGTATGGATAATCCTAAGAAATATGATGGCAAGATTGTCTCCTTCACGGCACTGATTTATAATCCTAGTGAAGGTGATGGTAAATTAAAACCAGGTGTAATTGTTCCTGGAAGATTTGCTATGACTTGCTGTGTCGAGGATATTCAGTTCCTAGGAATGAAGTGTAAATATGCGGACGCTTCTAGCGTTTCACATAAATCATGGGTGAAGATTAAGGCGAAAGTAAAGCATGAATTCGCTCGTGAATACAAGGGAAAGGGACCTGTTCTTTATCCTATTTCTCTTGAGGCTACTGATAAACCAGAAGACGAACTGGTTTATTTTAACTAATCTTTTTTAGAGGGAGGGGGATTATAATGTTCAAAATTGTGAAGAAGGAACAGCTTGCGGACAAGATTTATCTTATGGATATCGAAGCTCCGCTTATTGCTGAATCATGTCTTCCTGGACAGTTTATCATCACAAAGATGGATGAGGAAGCAGAACGTATTCCACTTACTATCTGTGACTATGATAAACAGAAAGGCACAATTACAATTGTATTCCAGACCGTAGGTGCTTCGACTTTACGAATGTTAGACTTAGAAGAAGGTGATTCTTTTAGAGACGTCGCTGGTCCACTTGGTAACGCATCAGATTTATGCATTGAAGCGGATTTAGACGAAGTTAAGAAGAAAAATATCGTCTTCATAGCGGGTGGCGTAGGAACAGCTCCCGTTTATCCTCAGGTTAAGTGGTTGCATGAACATGGCGTTAAGACAACTGTTATTATGGGTTCTAGAAATAAGGATCTTCTCTTCTTTGAAGATAAGATGAGAGCTGTAGCAGATGAACTTTACGTTACAACAGATGATGGTTCATATGGATTCCATGGTATGGGTACTGACCAGCTTCAGGCTCTTGTGGACGAAGGAAAGACTTTCGATCACTGTGTAGCTATCGGACCTATGATTATGATGAAATTCGTATGTAAGCTTACAGAAAAACTTGGTATTCACACAATTGTATCTATGAACCCAATTATGGTTGATGGAACAGGTATGTGTGGAGCGTGCAGACTTATCGTAGGCGATGAAGTAAAATTTGCTTGCGTTGATGGCCCAGAATTCGATGGTCACAAAGTAGATTTCGATCTCGCCATGAAGAGACAGGCGCAGTACAAAACTGAAGAAGGAAGAAAGCTTCTCGAACTTCAGGAAGGTGATACACATCATGGTGGCTGTGGAAACTGCGGAGGTGATAAGTAATGGACGTTTTAAAGAGAGTACCAATTGCTGAACAGAAAGCAGAAGTAAGAGCAAAGAATTTCGATGAAGTTTGCTTGGGATATACAGAGGATGAAGCAGTAGAAGAGGCTCAGAGATGTCTTAACTGTAAGAATCCACGATGTGTAGGAGGCTGTCCTGTTTCGATTAATATTCCTGCATTTATCGAAGAAGTTAAGAATAGAAACTTTGAACGTGCATATGAGATTATCTCTGAATCAAGTGCACTTCCAGCTGTATGTGGACGAGTTTGTCCTCAGGAAACACAGTGTGAAGGAGTATGTGTACGTGGTATCAAAGGCGAACCAGTAGCTATCGGGAAACTTGAGCGTTTCGTTGCTGATTGGGCTAGAAAGAACGGTATTAAGCCTAAGAAAGCAGAAACAAAGAAGGGTCATAAAGTTGCTGTTATCGGTGCAGGTCCTTCAGGTCTTACTTGCGCTGGTGATCTTGCTAAAGAAGGTTATGATGTAACAATCTTTGAAGCTCTTCATGAAGCAGGTGGAGTACTTGTATATGGTATTCCAGAATTCCGTCTTCCAAAAGACGAAGTAGTAAAACATGAAGTTGAGAATGTAGAAGCTCTCGGTGTAACAATCGATACAGATGTTATTATTGGAAAGACTCTTACAGTTGATCAGCTTCTTAACGAAAAAGGATTCGAAGCTGTATTTATTGGATCAGGAGCTGGTCTTCCTAGATTTATGAATATTCCAGGTGAGCAGCTTAATGGTGTATTCTCAGCAAATGAATTCCTTACTAGAAACAATCTTATGAAAGCCTTTAAGGATCAGGATACACCTATCTTTAGAGGAAAGAAGGTTGTAGTAGTCGGTGGTGGTAACGTGGCTATGGACGCTGCGAGAACTGCGCTTCGACTTGGC
>DAISYI010000024.1:21753-22644 GCA_036825385.1 Lachnospiraceae bacterium
AGTACACGTTGTTTACAGACGTAGTATGGAAGAGCTTCCAGCTAGACGTGAAGAAGTACATCATGCAGAGGAAGAAGGAATCATATTTGATCTTCTTCAGAATCCTGTAGAAGTGCTTGGAGACGAAGATGGCTGGGTAAAGGGAATCAAGCTTATCAAAATGGAACTCGGAGAACCTGATGAATCAGGTAGAAGAAGACCTATTGAGGTTCCTGGTAGTGAATATGAAATCGAGTGCGATACAGTTATTATGTCACTCGGTACATCACCTAACCCACTTATTTCTTCTACAACAGAAGGCCTTGAAATTAATAGAAGAGGTTGTATTGTTGCTAAAGAGGAAAACGGTGAGACATCGAAGAAGGGTGTCTATGCTGGTGGAGATGCAGTAACAGGTGCTGCAACTGTAATTCTTGCTATGGGAGCTGGTAAAGCAGCTGCTAAGGGAATTATTGAATACTTTGAAAGCAAATAGAATTAACTTGTATTTTTGACTTAAGAATTGGAGAGGAAATTTTGAAAAGGAGAATCTGGAAGATATCTGAAGATAGGTTTGACGATGTCAAACCAGAATTAAATATTTCCCCTTCAGTTATTGAACTGAATGGTAATGAGGAGCACGATTTAAAGGGCTCCTTTACCATCAGCTCAAAAAATAATGTCGATGTAAAGGGCTATGTTTTTTCCTCAAGTCCTTCCAATTCAGCATACAGGTTGATCACGGAGCCAAATGTCGCAGCTTCATCTCCCCAAACGGCTGTTATTTCAGGATAGCTTTCAATAATCTGAATTTCCGGAAGCTCTTCTGTCTCTTCTTCAGTTTCTTCCTCTTCCAATTCTACGTCTTCCGCTTCTTCTCCTTCAATTTCTTCTTCAGGAGTTTCAATTTCT
>DAISYI010000024.1:22654-22945 GCA_036825385.1 Lachnospiraceae bacterium
CGTGTGTGATACACCAATTTTCGAGGGAAGAGATATAGAGATTTCTTTCCACACAAATACAAAAGATTTTACATCCCAGGATTCAATAGAGGGATATTTTGACATTGTATATAATATGGGAGAGGTAAGACTCCCGTTCAAAATAAATTTCGATGCGACTCTTCTGGTGACTTCTATTGGCGAAATCAAGACTATGGAAGATTTCGGTAAACTATGCGAAGTAAATTTTCAGGAAGGGTTAGCGCTCTTTAGAACACGTCCGTTCGAGAGATTCATTAATAAACAGGATAT
>DAISYI010000025.1:0-8565 GCA_036825385.1 Lachnospiraceae bacterium
GTTTATAAAAAACGCTCTACCTGTCTCACCTACAACGAATAGCTTGTATTCGTCTTTTGATAAGCCTCCGATTCGCTGAAGTGCAAATTTGATGGCGTTGTGGTTGTATGCACCAGCCATACCCTTGTCACCTGTAAATACTACGAATCCACGCTTTTTAATGGTCTCCTGATCATCCTCAACACGGTTATCAAAATAGATGTGTCGGATGTTAGGCATTCTAACAAGATTTTCTGCAATACCTTTCTGGGTTCCTTCAAAGAATGGCAATGTCTCTTCAAGCTTTGACTTTGCCTTACGCAATTTCATTGAAGACATCATGTACATGGCTCTAGTAATCTTCATGGTATCCTGAATACTATTTATTCTATTTAGGATTTCCTTTGTACTTGCCATGGTTTACTCCTGATTCTTTTTGAACTCCTCTGCTGCGTCAACAATAGAAGCCTTAATATCCTCTGACAAATCCTTTGTTGACTCAAGCTGGCTGATAATAGCGCTATGCTCTGTTGCAAAGAACTCAAGCATATCTGCTCTAAACTTCTTAAGCTTTGAAAGCTCAACATCACTGAAGATATGAGCGTTTGCAGCTACAAGAATGATAACCTGCTCTGCCATTGAGAATGGTCTGTTAAGAGGCTGCTTCAATAATTCCATAAGGGCACGACCATGAGCCAACTGCTTCTTTGTTGCATCATCAAGATCTGATGAGAACTGTGTGAAGACTTCCATCTCACGATACTGAGCCAAATCAATACGAATTGAACCTGCGGCCTTCTTCATAGCCTTAGTCTGTGCGGCACCACCTACTCGAGATACTGAAAGACCTACGTTTACCGCTGGTCTCATACCCTCATTAAAGAGGTTTGACTCGAGGAAGATCTGACCATCTGTAATAGAAATTACATTTGTAGGAATGTATGCTGATACGTCTCCGGCCTGAGTCTCGATAATAGGAAGTGCTGTGATTGAACCTCCACCGAGTTCATCAGAAAGACGGCTACTTCTCTCAAGAAGTCTTGAGTGAAGATAGAATACATCTCCTGGATAAGCCTCACGTCCAGGTGATCTCTCGAGAAGAAGCGAAATAGCACGATACGCTACCGCATGCTTTGAAAGATCATCGTAAACTATAAGAACATCTTTACCCTTATTCATGAAATATTCGGCCATAGCAGTTCCTGCGTATGGTGCGATGTACTGTAATGATGCTGGATCTGAAGCTGTAGCTGAAACTACAATTGAGTAGTCCATAGCACCATTCTTCTCAAGCATGTTTACAAGGGTGGCAACAGTACTGGCCTTCTGACCAATAGCCACATATATACATATTACTCCATTATCCTTCTGATTAAGGATAGTATCTATTGCGATGGCAGTTTTTCCCGTCTGTCTGTCACCTATAATAAGCTCTCTCTGTCCACGACCAATAGGGAACATAGAATCAATTGAAAGGATTCCAGTTTCCATAGGTGTATTTACAGATTTTCTATCTACGATAGATGGAGCAGGTGTTTCAATTGGATTATAACCATCCTCCTTGATTTCACCCTTACCGTCGATAGGCTCGCCGAGAGCATTTACTACTCTTCCGACGAAATTCTCTCCGACAGGGATACCTGCCATCTTCTTTGTTCTACTTACTTTAGTTCCTTCGTGGATACCCTTGTCTCTACCGAAGAGAACAACACCGATTTCATTTCGGCGGATATCCTGAACCATTCCTTTAACTCCATTATCAAAAATGACAATCTCGCCATATTTTGCATGATCGATTCCGTAAACAGTCACGATTCCGTCACCTACCCAGATGACCTCGCCTGTTTCCTTGGACTCTGTGTCCCAATCGAAACCTTCGATTTCCTGCTTAATAATAGAGATGATATCTGTAGCGCTTATTGCTCCCACAAATCTACCTCCTGATTAGTTTTCTCTCAAGCTGCTTAAAACAGCCCTCATAGCTCATATCAGTTTCAAAATAGCCAATTCTAACTATATAGCCACCGAGTATTGATTCATCGACAGAAACCTTCGGCTCTATCTTAGACTCCGGATATCGCTTCTCAATCTCACACACGATTTCCTTAATCTCATCATCAGATGGCTCTTTGGAAAAAATAAGCTCCGGCCTAATGATATGATGATTTCTATCCCACAAATCTTTATAACTCTGCAAAACCTGATCTACTTCAAAAATTTCATCCGTCTTACACATAGTCTTCAGGAAATTCTTTGAAATACCATTCATCTTCGCTTCATCACAGATTCTATCGATAATAGTGAATTTCTTCTTCTCATCAATTGTAGGATTATCAAGTAAAGTAATGAGGCGCGGACACTCCCGAAAAAGCTCCTCAATCTCATTTACCATACTTATATCATCAGATATTTCATACAAAGCCAATGCTCTATCCTTTGCACTTTGTGTCATATCATTCACCTGACTTTACAATCTTACGAGCTGCAGTAAGCGCAAGTGCAGCGATTTCTGCCTGTGCATCACGCTCTGCTCTTTCCTTCTCAGCTTGTATATCTGATTTAGCTTTTGTAACGATAGCTTCCTGCTCTCTTCTAGTCTCCTGAAGCATCTGCTCTCTCTCTTTTGCGATACGCTCTTTAGCGTTTGTCACCATCTCTTCAGATGTTCTCTTCGCATATGCAAGCTTCTCTTCATATTCAGACTTCATATTATCAGCTACGTCCTGCGCTTTTCTGGCATTTTCAAACTCATTCTTGATCATCTCATCTCTCTTACGGATGATATCGAGAACAGGTTTAAACAAGAAATGCTTAAGAATAGCTGTGAGAACAAGAATATTTAATACCGTCCAAAGTAAAGATACTGGACTTAAATTTATCATTTCGTCCTCCTAAAACATCTATCCTTCTTATCAATTACTTAAGCATGAGGATGATAAGAAGTGCAATAACGAAACCGTAAACAGCTGTTGCCTCTGCAAGAGCACAACCCAAAAGAAGGTTCTTTGAAATCTTGCTTTCTGCTTCTGGCTGACGAGCGATAGCGTCAACTGCTGATGATGTTGCCTTTCCGATACCGATACCAGCTCCAATTCCTGTAAGTACAGCTACAGCAGCTCCGATTGCAATAATTGTTCCTGACATAATTTAAATCTCCTTTTTAATAAAAATCACTCAATCGCCTCTTTAATAAATAACGAGGTTAAAAATACGAAAACATACGCCTGAATAAGTCCATCAAATAGGTCGAAGTACATACTAAACACCGCTGGAACGACAGGTGGAACTACAATCTTTAAGAGTTCCATAATTACGAACGCTCCGAGTACATTACCAAATAGTCGCATACATAAAGAAAGCGGCTTAATAAAAAGCTCAAGTATGTTTATCGGTAATACAATTGGCATAGGCTGGGCAAAAGACTTAATCCAACCTTTTGTACCTTTCTTCCTGATACCAGCAACTTCGATTAGGATAATACTCATAATGGCAAGTGCGGCGGTTACATTTACATCCTTCGTCGGCGGTTTAAAACCGAATACGCCAATTATATTAGCGAATCCAATATACACAAGTACCGACATCAGGTAGAAATAGTATTCCTTACCTTCGCCTTCCATATTACCCTTGAAGAAGTTGTAGAGCCAGCTTACACACGACTCCAGAAATAACTGCTTCTTACCAGGATTCTCGACGCTAAGATTTCGAACCAGAATCAAACAAGCAATTAAAAGAACTGCCATAATGATCCAAGTTACAACTACGGACTCAGATACAGGTATGCCCCCAAATAACGGAATCTCAAATACGGTTTCACAATTAAGTTCCTCCGTGAGACTCTCAACGAGAGCATCTACATCCATATTCTCACTCCTTTCTTAACGCAAAAACTGCCTTCCTAAATTTTTTTATATTATAGGAAGAAACAGCCTCAAGTGATAACCTCGAGTTTAACACTCTGATTTTATTTTTCAACAGAATTCCTCGTTTTTTCATAAAGAATTCTTATTTAAAAAAGTAGCGGATTAAACTGTCAAATCTATTTTGTTCGTAATTGTTCTATTTCAATTTAAGAATTGTCAAAATTCTCTCGTTGAGATTCAGAATATTCGTGATATAATACATAGCAAAGGAGGATTAAATATGGAAACTTTATCAAAAGAAGAACTTCTATCAGGCCTCACTAATCTCATCTCAGAGCACGCAAACAGAGCGGTTGACGAAGTCTTACGAGATTTTCAACTTAGAAACCAGCCACTTGATTTGGATAAGGAAAAACGTCAGGAAGTACTGGAACAGGCAGTTTCAAATCTTACCTTCCAATCAGGGCACTTCCACACACAAACGATATCTGATATCGATAGTTTGAAGAATAAATTCGACAGTTGGTTCGAAGAAGATGCAAAGAAATCACTTGTACACACTATTACGTTATACTTAGAACCAGATAAAAGTAAAAAATAAAGCAAATAAAAATACTACCTGAGAAAGTTTCTTAGGTAGTATTTTTCTATATACACTATTTACTTAAATAACAAAGCATTTCAACATTTGCAGTTGATGGGAACATATCTACAAGAGACAGTCTCTTCACTTTATATCCTGCTTCTACAAGTGTAGGAATATCACGAGCAAGACTCGATGGTTTACATGCGATATAAATCATATTCTCTACACCATAAGAAATAATCTTCTTAAGAGCCTTTGGCTGCACTCCATCACGTGGTGGATCAAGCACAATCATATCCGGCTTCGTCTCAAGTGATTCGAGGACCTTGAACACGTCACCAGCGATGAAATCACAATTTGATAGCTGATTAAGAGCAGCGTTCTCTTTCGCAGCCTCTACTGCTTCCTCTACAATTTCCACACCAGTTACATGTTCACATGAAGGTGAAAGAACCTGTGCAATAGTTCCCGTTCCTGAATACAAATCGAACACTTCTCCGAGCTTCTTATTGTCCTCACCGAGGATATACTCTCTCGCTACAGAATAAAGAACCTCAGCGCCCTTAGAATTTGTCTGGAAGAAGGAAAAAGGAGTTACTTTAAACTTGAGTCCAAGTAAAGACTCATAGAAGTAATTCTGACCGTAAAGTACGTCAGTCCCTTCATCTACGACAGCATCTGAGAGACTGTCATTTTTCGTATGAAGAATTCCCTTGATTCTATCATCGTCAAACTTAGAAAGTATAAGTTCACACCATTCCTTCAAAAGCTCTTCTTCATAAGCAGAATCAATCTGAGTAGATGTAACGAGATCAATTAAGTACTCTCCCTCCATCTGTCCCTCTCTCACGAGAAGATGACGAAGATAACCTGTATGCGCCATCTTATGGAAGAAATCAAGACCCTTCTCGCGGAAGAAATCTGCTGTCGTCTTAAGAATTACTCTAAATGTCTCATCACAAATCTGACATCCAGTTACCTCTACGATATCATAGAAGGAACCACGCTTATGCATACCAAGTCGAAGTTCACCATCCTTCACTTCGTTTCCGAAAGAGAACTCCATCTTGTTTCTATATTCAGATGCAAGCGGACTAGCCTTAATTCCTTCATAAACAGCCTCGAACTCTTCCTCCCCCATAACAGGATAGAACAGTCTTCTAATCATACTCTCTTTAATCTCAAGCTGTTTCTCATAAGGAACAGTCTGCATAAAGCAGCCTCCACATATACCGAAATGTGGACACGCAATTTCCGGCTTCTCAAAAGAAGACGGCTCCAGTGTACGCTGCAGCCGTCCTTTAAATCTACCGTGACTTGCCTTTGCTACCCTCGCCTCAATCTTGTGTCCAGGGATAACATTCTTAACCTCGATGATGCCGGCTTCGCATTCAACTAACCCTACGTTAGGAAACTTCATTTCCTTAACAACACCACAAACAAGTTCACCTTTTTTCATTTAAAAATCCTTTTATAATACTTTATTATTCCTCGAATACATCGTCCTCAAAGTCGCTGACATCCGGGCCAAACACGTCGTCGATATCGTCTTCAAATTCGTCCTCCAATGTTGGAACGAGATAACGATAAATCGCATACATTGCTCCACAAATAGCAGCTACAATAACGATGAATCCAATAATTTTTGCAATAGTACCTTTTTTCATTTGAGAGCCCCTCTCTAACCCGAGTTTCCTGTAACTACTAGAATTATAGCACATATTATATGAAAAAGCCTATAGCTTCTCTAATTTTGCAAAAGAAGCGAACATCTTCTTCACTCCAACTGTATCAAATTTGACTGATACTTCATAGTCTCTTCCACCATCTGAAATAGACACAACAGTTCCCTCACCAAACTTACGATGAGATACTCTGTCGCCCTCATTATAGGCAGGCATCTGTTTATTAACTCCAGCTTTCTTTACTGAACCATATGCAGTAGCAACACTTCTGGCTGGCTGACGCGGTGTAAAGCTTTCCTCCTTTTTCCCTGCAAAACCAAGTTCATACATAGAAGGACTATGATTATCAAAGAGCTTCGCTGGAATCTCTTTAATAAAACGAGAAGCCGAAGAATACTGCATCTCACCACGAAGCATTCTTCTCTTCGCAGCCGTCATCACGAGGTGTTCCTTCGCACGAGTGATACCTACGTAGCAAAGTCGTCTTTCCTCTTCCATATCATCGCTGTCATCACCTGACATCATAGACATGAATCCAGGAAAAAGCCCGTCTTCCATCCCTGCCATATAGACGTTAGGGAACTCAAGACCTTTCGCACTGTGAAGTGTCATAAGCACTACGTAATCCTTCGAATCAGAAAGATTATCTATATCTGCAACCAAACTTACTTCCTCGAGGAAGGCAGCTAGTGTAGGTTCAAACTCAGGGTCTATCTTCATTCTTTCCTCGGCAGACTCATCGAAAGAAACTCCCTTCGCATAGAGTTCTTCCAAGTTCTCGAGACGACCTTTAGCTTCTTCTGTATTCTCAAGACGAAGTGCTTCAGCATAACCTGACATCTCGTAAATATTTCTGATAAGAAGTCCGATCCTACACTTCTCTCTTACGTCATTACGAAGGTCCTCAATCAAATCAGTGAAGACTTTTATCTTCGCTGCAGCTTTTCCAAGAGAAGGAACTTCCTCTGCACGAAGAAGGGCTTCATAAAAACTCATTCCCTGCATTCTCGCATAGTTTGAAACCTTCTCAAGAGAAGCTGCACCGATTCCACGCTTAGGAACATTTATGATTCGGCGAATAGCCACTTCATCAGAAACATTTGAAAGCACATGAAGATATGAAAGGATGTCCTTCACTTCCATACGTGAGTAGAAATTGATTCCACCGATAATCTTGTACGGAATGTTCATATGCATAAGTTTCTCTTCTAGAATTCGAGACTGTGCATTAGTTCTGTAAAGAATCGCGTCATCGCTATAATCAAATACGCCATTCTTCGCCTTCGATGTGATATCAAAAGCGATGTAATCTGCTTCTTCATAAGCCGACTCAAACTGGCGGAAGATAATCTTGTCTCCTCCATCATGTTCGGTCCAAAGCTTTTTCGCCTTACGTCCTGCATTATTCGAAATCACTTCATTCGCAGCATCTAGGATTACCTGAGTAGAACGGTAATTCTGCTCAAGCTTGATGACATGCGCATCTGGGAAATGCTTCTCGAAATTCAGGATATTGTAAATATTTGCTCCTCTAAACTTATAAATAGACTGATCGTCGTCACCTACTACGCAGAGGTTTCTCTTTCCGCCTGAAAGGAGTCGAACGAGTTCAAACTGAGCAGTATTTGTATCCTGATACTCGTCAACCATAACATAGTGAAGCTGATCCTGGTAGTAATTGAGCACGTCAGGCGCTTCGCGAAAAAGCTCGACAGTTTTCATTATCAGGTCATCAAAATCGAAACAGTTATTCTGACGAAGTCTCGTCTGATACTCGTCATACACCTGTCCGATTATAGACTTCTTATAGTCACCAGAGAATCTCTGTCTGTATTCTAGTGGCTTAATGAGTTCGTTTTTAGCAGAAGAGATTTCTCCGAGAAACATCTTCTCTTTCATCTGCTTAGAATCAATCTGAAGATCCTTCAAAACCTGTTTCATAAGTGCCTTAGAATCATCAGTATCATATATAGTAAAGTTATTTCCGTAACCGATTCTCTCTGCAAATCGGCGGAGAATACGAACACAGGCAGAATGGAATGTAGAAACCCATACACGACCGTCCATATAGTTATAGGAACCCTCGAGAATAGAGTCAATTCTCTCCTGCATTTCCTTAGCTGCTTTATTCGTAAAAGTATAGCCATAATATTATATGGCTTTACTCCGAGTTCCTTTATGAGATAAGCCGTTCTATAAGTAAGTACTCTAGTCTTTCCAGAACCAGCTCCTGCCAATATGAGAAGTGGCCCTTCTGTAGTTACTACTCCTTCTCTCTGCTCTTTATTTAATCCATCTAACTGCAAATTACTACTCCTTACAAAATCTTAAGGTCTCTCTCTATCGCATAGCGAAGAACTGACTCAGGCCATTCGGATACCTGAACCTCTCCGATATGTGCCTTTCTCAGGAAGAACATACAGATTCGAGACTGACCGATTCCACCACCTAC
>DAISYI010000025.1:8575-16711 GCA_036825385.1 Lachnospiraceae bacterium
AGTCCATCTAGAATTGCCGCCTGGAAAGGAAGTGAAGCGCGCTTCTCGCATTTTGTCTTCTTAAGCTGATCTTTCAAAGCTTCTTCATCTACTCTGATACCCATAGAACTGAGTTCAAGAGCTGTATCAATAATTGGGTCATATACAAGGATATCACCGTTAAGCTTCCAATCATCGTAATCAGGAGCTCTTAAATCATGTGGTTCACCGCTCTTAAGCTTATCTCCGATCTGCATGATACATACAGCTCTCTTAAGCTTAGTAATCTCATGCTCTCTTTCCTTTGGAGAAAGTTTCGGATACTTATCCTCAAGTTCCTGAGATGTGATGAAATATATCTGTTCCGGAAGAATACATTTGATATAACCATATAGATTTGACATATGAAGCTCTGTGAGTCTGATTGCTTCATATACTTTCTTTACTGTATCCATAAAGAAATCTATAGTACGGTCTTCTTTTGTAATAATCTTCTCCCAATCCCACTGATCAACATAAATAGAATGGATATTATCTACATCCTCATCACGTCTTATAGCGTTCATATCAGTGTAAAGACCTTCACCAATGTGGAAACCATATTTTTTCAAGGCATATCTCTTCCACTTAGCAAGCGAATGAACGATTTCAAACTCACGTCCATTCTCACCTACATCGAAATTTACCGGACGCTCTACGCCATTTAAGTTGTCATTCATACCTGATTTAGGATCCACAAAAAGTGGTGCTGTTACTCTGTGAAGGTTGAGTTCAGTTGCGAGAATCTGCTGAAAAAAGTCTTTGATGTTCTTAATCGCAATCTGTGTTTCTCTCAAGTCTAATACTGATTTGTATCCGTCTGGGATTTCGATTTTTGCCATTATTTCTTTCTCCTATTCCTTTATAAAACATAAAGCCTGACCGGAAATGTCCAGTCAGGCCAGAATGCATTAATTAAAGTTCGCAAGTACCAACAGTTCTTGGGAATGGAAGTACGTCTCTGATGTTTGACATACCTGTGAGGTACATTACGCATCTTTCAAAGCCAAGTCCGAAACCTGCGTGACGTGAGCTTCCGTACTTACGGAGATCCATATAGAATCCGTACTGATCCTCAGTCATGCCGAGTTCTTCGATACGTTCTTTTAGTTTCTCGTAGTCGTCCTCTCTCTGGCTTCCTCCGATGATTTCTCCGATTCCAGGAACGAGACAGTCCATAGCAGCTACTGTCTTTCCATCCTCGTTCAGTTTCATATAGAAAGCTTTGATTTCCTTTGGATAATCTGTAACGAATACAGGCTTCTTGAAGATTTCTTCTGTAAGGAATCTCTCATGCTCTGTCTGGAGGTCTACACCCCATGAAACTTTATAATCAAACTTGTCATTGTGCTTCTCAAGTTCCTTAACAGCATCTGTGTATGTGATTCGACCGAAGTCTGCAGATGCTACACCCTTAAGTCTTTCGATAAGACCCTTATCCACGAAGTTATTAAGGAATTCCATCTCTTCTGGAGCATTCTCAAGTACGTAGTTGATTACATACTTAAGCATGTCTTCTGCAAGTTCCATATCATCTTCGAGATCTGCAAATGAGATTTCTGGCTCAATCATCCAGAACTCTGCTGCATGACGAGTTGTGTTTGAATTCTCAGCTCTAAATGTAGGTCCGAAAGTATAAATATTGTTAAACGCCTGAGCGAATGTCTCACCATTAAGCTGTCCTGACACTGTGAGGTTTGTAGCCTTTCCAAAGAAATCCTTTGAAAAATCAACCTTTCCATCCTCAGTTACAGGGATGTTCTCAAGGTCAAGTGTTGTAACCTGGAACATCTCACCAGCACCCTCAGCATCTGATGATGTGATAAGTGGTGTATGAACATATACGAAATCTCTTTCCTGGAAGAATTTGTGGATTGCGTATGCAATAAGTGATCTGATTCTAAATACAGCCTGGAAAGTGTTTGTACGAACACGAAGGTGTGGCATAGTACGGAGGAATTCCATTGTATGTCCCTTCTTCTGGATAGGGAAATCTGGAGTAGAATCACCTTCTACTACTACGCTCTTTGCCTGAATTTCAAATGGCTGCTTTGCACCAGGTGTAAGTACACATGTACCTTCACAGATAACCGCTGCACCTACATTGAGCTTTGAAAGCTCTTTGAAATTCTCCATGCTATCATTAATTACTATCTGTAAAGTTTTAAAGAAAGTTCCGTCTGAAACCACGATAAAACCGAAATTCTTAGATGCTCTGATGGAACGAACCCATCCGCCGACTTTGATTGTTTTGTCTTTGTAATCTTCAGTTGATCTATAGAGATCTCTTACTCTAACCAAATCCATGATTTAATCCTCCAAAAAAAATTATCTTTTATAGTTTATCTCACGAAGCGTTCTAATTCAAGGCGATTTCGTAATCTCATATACTTTTTTTGAAAACAATCGAGCACTTTCTGCTGTTGAGATTTCCACGCTAAATTTATATAATAATTAAGCTGCGTTTCTAGGCAGCAAGGAGGATTTAAATGAATAAAAAAGACATACTCGAAATCAAGAGAAGATTTACAAAAGAAGGTGCTACATTCACTAAGCTTGCTGGATGCTATGTTAACTCAAGCAAGGAGAAGATACTCACTTTCAGAGATACTTTTTTAAATATAACTGACGAAGAAATGTTCAAATACCTAGAAATTGCCAAGAAAGCAATGTCAGGTAAACTTATGAATAACCTTCTCGACCTCGAATTCCATGCTGACGCAGAGGAAGAAGGCGGTTCACAGGACTTACTTCTCAAACTTCGCGCATGCAGACTCGAAGACGATGAGCTAGTAAACGAGTTCTACGATAAGGTAATCGAAAGCTATGACAAAATCGACAACTACCTCATCCTTCTCTTCCACGATGCATACGATGTGCCTATGAAGACTTCTGATAACCTCGCACTCGACGATTCAGAAGAAGTATACGAGTACATCATCTGTGCAATCTGTCCTGTAGACCTTTCAAAGCAGGTTCTCGGATACGATGAAGATGATCAGAAGTTCGAAGCACTTGATAGAGACTGGGTTGTTGGAGCTTGTGAAAGCGCATTTACGTTCCCAGCTTTTTCAGAAAGAAGCACTGACCTTCATCATGCACTTGTTTACACTAAGGATCAGAAAAATCCACATACTGAACTCTGGGAGGATGTCCTCAACCTGAAATCAGAATACACTTCATTCCAGAAGCGCTCTGCTTTCACAAATATCGTTTCAGAGCACCTCGGTTCTGATGAAGAAGAGAATATGGACACTATGCTTGAGGTTCAGAAAAACCTTTCTGATTTCATTACTATCGAAACTGAGAAGCGTGGTGACGAGGAGCCGCTTAAAATGAGTGCTGACGACGTCGCTTCTATTCTCGAGGAAAGTGGTTTCGACGAGGACGAAGCAGCGAAAATCGGAACTAAATTCGATGACTTTTTTGAAGAGAATCTCCCACTTGCTGATGAGCTTGTAGATGATAAGCTTATGCGCGATGGAGAAATCAAACTCGAGAAGAAAGAGCTTCAGCGAAAGGTAGTCGAAATGACTCGTCAGATGGAAGAAGCTGGAATCAAAACTCCAGAGGGAGCTCTTCCTCCAGTTCTACTTCGTGTTCCTGAAGAGAAAAAGGCCAGAATCAACACTACATTCATCGACGGGGAAAGATTCCTCGTGATTCCAATTGAAGATATCGAAAGCGCTGTAATTAATGGCGAGAAGATTGATATAGAATAAAAATAAAAGAGAGATGAATTTAAAAACACCTTAAATTCATCTCTCTTTTCTTATTCTGCAATCTAATTATTTCAGTTTAAGACTTCTTTTTGCATGTTCAAGTACAGTCTTTCTTCTCTCTTCTTTTGGAGAATCAAATGGTACTTTTTTACCAGGATTCTTTTTCTTGAACTCCTCTGCACGAGCATCATAATCATTCTGTTTCTTCTCTGATTCAACACAAATTCTATGAACCAGGTATAATACAGCACCAATTACAAGCACCATAGCTATAGGTGAATACTGTGAGTACTGTGGTTCCTGTACTACTGAAAGCAAAATATTCATATCAATTCTCCTTTATATTACGCTCTTTCCTAAATCACATACTGGTCAGCGCCCTCTGCCTGCCAGTCTAGTAGGTCCTGCAAAGTGATATTGTTTACAACATCTTTTACTGCATCATCAATCTTCTTCCAAATACGTACTGTTACGCACTGGTTCATTGATTCACAAGTAAATCCATCTTCACGAAGGCAGTCAACTGTAGCAATTTTTCCTTCAGTCACCTCAAGAATTTCACCTACCGAGTAATCTTTTGGTTCACGAGTAAGAAGATAACCTCCCTGCGCTCCTCGGATTGAGCGTACCATACCAGCTTTACTTAATGAAGAAATAATCTGCTCCAGGTATTTCTCAGAAATATCCTGACGCTTAGCAATATCCTTTAAACTAACAGGATTACCCGTATTATATGTTGCGAGATCCAACATAAGTTTTGTCGCATATCTGCCTTTTGTTGATATTTTCATTTATATCTCCCATTCATCATTATTAGAAGCTGGTACATATAACTATTCAGAGAAAAGTGGAGTAGATAAATATCTATCGCCAGAATCAGGAAGTAAAACTACAATGTTTTTTCCTTTATACTCATCTCTCTTCGAAAGCTTAACTGCTGCTTTCAGCGCTGCACCGGATGAGATTCCTACAAGCGCTCCTTCAGTTCTACCGAAACGTCTGCCTTCTACGAAGCATTCTTCATTGTCGATTGTAATGATTTCATCGTAGATTGTTGTATCCAACACTTCTGGAACGAAACCTGCGCCGATTCCCTGAATCTTATGTGCTCCAGCTTTTCCTTCTGAAAGAACCGGAGATGTCGCAGGTTCAACAGCAACAATCTTAACATCTTCGTTCTGTTCTTTCAAGTATTTACCTACACCTGAAATAGTTCCACCCGTTCCGACACCAGCTACAAACACATCTACTTTTCCATCCATCTGTTCCCAAATTTCAGGACCTGTTGTTCTATAGTGTGCCTCACGGTTTGCTGGATTATCAAACTGTCCCAGGATAATAGAACCATCAATTTCATCGAGAAGTTCATTTGCTCTCTGAATAGCACCCTTCATTCCTTTTGAACCATCTGTAAGAACGAGTTCTGCGCCATATGCGCGCATGAGATTTCTTCTCTCCACAGACATAGTATCAGGAAGTGTAATTATTACTCTATAACCAAGTGAAGCTGCAACTGAAGCAATTCCGATACCTGTGTTTCCTGAAGTAGGTTCGATGATAGTAGCTCCTGGTCTGAGTGCGCCTTCCTCTTCTGCCGTTCTAATCATTTCATATGCAATTCTATCCTTTACAGATCCAGCCGGATTTAAGTATTCAAGCTTTGTAAAAAGATTAGCTTCAGCACCTGCTGCTCTTGCGTATTTATCTGCCTTAAGAATAGGTGTATCCCCAATAAGGTCTGATACTTTGTTTACTAGTCTAGCCATAATAATCTCCTTTGTATAACAAAATGTTGAGTAACTTCTTTCTGGGGATATTATAATTCCCTATATTCCTACTTGTCAACTATGAATTAAATTAATTGTTTTGTTTCAGTAAAATAGAATAACTAGAAAAAGACAAAAAACAAGTGATTCGGCTCATTATAAAAATCGCCTCATCACTTGTTTTTATGTCTTTTTATTTACTTTTTCCTTACTTCTACACACAAATCAATAAATAGAATTTAATTCAATACGTTGCGTTACATCTGATGTCTTACGACTTTGTATTCGTTTCCGTCGCGGAAATATGGACAGGATTTGTAGTTTCCTGTTACGAGGCTGACGTATTCATCTTCGTCTAAATCGAGATCGCAGATGTAATCTTCCTCGTCATCATCAAACACATAATATGTGCAGTATTCGCATGAACCTTCTGTCATGATTTCTCCTTACATTACCATTCCGAGCAATCCATACCAGAGGATTGAACAGATAATTGTCGCCATAGCGATTCCGATAAGTTCTGCTTTGATTGCTTTCTTGATATCCATCTCAAGAAGCGCTGCGATGAGGGATCCCATCCAAGCACCGGTTCCAGGTATCGGAATTCCTACGAAAAGTGTCAATCCCAAGAATTCTGCAGTAGATACAGAATCACTCTTCTTCATGGCTCTATTCTCAAGTTTCTCTACAAGACCTCTAAAAATTTTGAAATTCTTCATCCAAGCAAATATCTTCTTGATAAAAAGAAGAATAAAAGGAATAGGAATTATGTTTCCTACAATACAAAGTGGTATCGCCTGAATAAGTGGCACCTTAAGAAGTGAGGCTGCAAGGAGTCCACCTCTAAGTTCTAGAATAGGTACCATCGAAATAATAAAAACTACAACCTGTGCTGGTACATACTGTCCAAGCGAGTTTGAAAAAATATTTACTAAAGAATCCATCTAATCTCCTACTCAGGCATTACCGGATTCCATTCGATTCCAGATGCAGCAAGCTGTGCCTTAAGTGTATTTTCTGCATTTGGAGACATCTTGTTATATCTCTTTCTGATATTCTGAAGAAGTTCCTGGCTTGCTGGTGTAACTTCTCCAATACCATTGATTGCTTCTACAAGTGCGTTAGCATCTGATTCATTTGGTCCATTATCTTCTGTTCCCGGAAGATCATATACAAATACTGGATAGCCAGCTGTAACCGTATCAAAAAGCTGTCTTGCGATGCTTACCGGAAGGTTTACACAACCATGTGAACCTCTAACCTTGTAGTATGTACCACCGAATGATGGCTGCCAGTTTGCATCATGGAATCCTTCACCGCCATTAAATGGCATCCAGTAAGAAACTGGTGTACGGTAATCTGCACCTTTAAGGATTGCATTTCTCTTCTTGAAAGCAATACGGAAAGATCCGAGATGTGTAGCATTACCCTTGTTTGGGTTACCTGTTACTACCTTTGACTGAAGTACTACCTGACCACCTTTATGTACTACAAAATACTGACCAGTTCTGTTTACTTCGATATAATCTCCACCGTAGTCTTTGTCGCCACGAGCATCACCTTTGGCTGCATATTCAAAGTCGCGAGATACGCTTTTTCCTGCATCGAGATCAGACTTAATCTTCTCGATTTCTTTCTCTTTATCTATCTTCCAGCCATAACTTCCACCAGGAACTGTAACTGTAGCGCCTGTGTATGTGACAAGCTGACGTGGCTTTCCATATGTGTTGTACTTCTTCGCCATCTCGCTTACAAAATTCGAAATAGCCTCATCGTTATATGTGACATTTCCTTTGTCGTCGTTCATGAAGAAGGTCTCGAGGGTATCCTTACCTACCTTCTCCTCGTCATTTCCGACTTTATATACAAATGAAATATTTATCTTCTTATTGAGTTCTTCACATGATGTCTTCAATGTATCTGAATCAGATTTAAGTGTAGGCTGAACGTAACACTTGTCATTCTTTAAGTCGACATCCTTGTCCAAAGTCATAATCGCATCATCTACAACAGAAATAAGTTTATTCATATCTACTTCTGTTCCATAGATTTCCTTCTCGATTACGAACTTGCCATTCTCATACTTCACATGAGCGTCCTTTGTTATAACAGGATTCTCATTTTTTACGTCCTTAAGTTCATTAAGCGCGTTCTGAAGCTTATCCTTGTCATAGTTTACTACGACAGTACTTTCATAGTTCTTAGGCGAAAAAACATAACAAATCCACGCGAACTCATTCTGTTTTTTCAGAGCCTTCTCAAATTCAGCTTTACTATCAGCAATCTGCATGTCGATATCAGCCTGGCTGATTTCATCTTCACCGACTGTTCCCTTAATAGTAAGACTATAATTATTTGCTCGCTTTTCAATTCTAGCCATAACAGTGTCCACAGTGGCACCACTACTATCTACACCATTAAGTGTACTTCTATAGAAGAAATGTGATTTGAAGTACATTGCAAATCCCACGTAAACAACTGCGAGAACAAGCACTATAGCTCCTGCTATAATACAAAACTTTTTGAAATCAAACTTCTTCTGTGAAGCCTGTTCTGATACATTTTCAGACATAATAAAAACCCGCTCAAAGCAATTTTACAAAATGAAATCAATATTCAATGATTAATAC
>DAISYI010000025.1:16721-22466 GCA_036825385.1 Lachnospiraceae bacterium
GACATAATAAAAACCTCAATCTTTTATTTTTTTGCCTAAATAGCCTTTTATATTATAGAACAAAAGATTTTGATGTCAATTTTTTGTTGTTACTTTTTCAGACAATGTTTATAATTATATCGTTATGAAAAGAATACTAAATTTACCAAAATTTATTTGTAAAAACTATAGAAGGTTTTTGACCCTTCTCTATATGCCGCTTTACATGTCATTCTTTACATATGTTGAGAGTCGTGAATCGAGTGGTTTCCATTTAATTAGCGGGAATCTGGATCAGTACATTCCTTTCTGCGAATTGTTCATCATTCCTTATTTCCTTTGGTTTATTTACATGGCCTACGGAATCACTTATCTGATACTTCAAGAAAGAGGACTTGAGTATTACAGACTCGCTGGTGCTCTCTCATTTGGAATGACACTCTTCATCATAATCTGTATCGTATGGCCAAACAGAATCGCTATCCGACCAGATACATTTGCAAGAGATAATGTGTTTACTCACATGGTACAGTATCTCTATAGTATAGACACTCCTACGAATGTGCTTCCAAGTATTCATGTGTTTAACTCAATCACAGTACACATCTCACTATGTCGTACGAAGCGCTACCAGGAACATAAGTACTTAATTGTACTTTCATTCATATTTACTACTTTGATTGTACTTTCAACTATGTTCCTGAAACAGCACACAATTATTGATGTGCTCGCAGGAATAATTCTAATCGGGGCACTATATCCGTTTATCTACGGTAAACACGATAAAAATACAATTCGTTTCTGGAATTGGTTTGATCCAAAGAATTGCTAAAAACACAAAAGTGGTCCTCCTGAGGCTCAGTTGCCTCTAAAGGACCACTTTTTTCAGTTTTTTTCAGTTTCTACTTTTTTAAATCAAGAAAAAGTGGTCTATCAAAAGTATACTAGCATCACGTGGACCACTTTTATTCGATTTTTCAAACAAATGCTCACTCAAAAGTGGTCACTCCCCAATATATACATTCCATTTGGACCACATTCCAACCAATCTCTAGAACAATCACAATAAAAAATGGTCCCTTGAAGCACATCTGCCTCTCGGAGACCACTTTTTAAATTAACGACCTGTGTATTCTTTGATTAATTCCGTATCTACTTTCTTCTCTATCTTCTCGTAGACTACTTCACAATTTTTTCTAATTGCATTCTTTGTCTTTTTATCAAGTTTTACAATCTTAGTTCCGCTTTTCTTAATCGTATTTACTCTGGATGCGATTCTTTCATCTGACTGTTCACGAGCATATTCTTTCGCAATCTGAGCAGCCTGACGGATAATCTTCTGATCTTCCTTAGAAAGTCCATTCATAAACTCATCGCTAACGATAAGAGATATCAAATGCGGTAAATGATTTGTTTCAACCACATAATCCTGCTGCTCGTAAATCTTATTTGAAACGATTACTTCGTAAGGATTCTCCTGTGCATCAATTGTTCCCTGCTGAAGTCCGATGTAAACTTCTGAGAAAGTCATCGGTGTAGGAGCGGCCTTTAGAGACTTCCAAAAATCAAGATGATACGAATTCTCCATAGTTCTAATCTTCTGTCCCTTGAAATCTGCTACAGAAGAAACTTTCTTATTCGTAGTCATAACTCGAAATCCCTGGTCAGCATATCCAAGTAGCTGATAACCTGAATCCTTATATACACCTTCAATCTGCTTCAGGAACTTAGGATTATCTACAGCGCGTCTTACATCCTTTATATCGTCAAACACACATGGCATATCAAATACTGCGAGGTTTGGCATGAAAGTCGTCTGAGGAGCAGTATTCTGAACCACAAATGGTATATCACCATCCTTACACGACTCGAGAAGCTCCCTGTCACCACCGATTACAGAATTAGGATAAACCTGAATCTTCATTCTACCATTAGAAAGTCTAGAAACCTCTTCCGCAAACTTCACCGCGTAAATCTGAGTAACAGTGTCCTCAGGCGATGAAGTACCTAGTGGCCAAGCATAAGTCTGAGTCTTTGAAGAAGCCTTCTTACATCCACCAAACGGGATTATCATCACAAGTGCAAGAAGAAGAGCAATTTTACGTTTAATGTTTTTTCCCATAATGCCCTCCCCCTACAGTAGACACAGGCTTATCGCCGGTACAAAAGTAATAATCAAAAGCGCCGCAAAGAATATAAGAATCATAGGCATAGCCTTCTTTGCAATATCCATAACAGGAACATTAGTAAGCGAGCTAGCCACGAACATATTTACACCGATAGGTGGTGTTACGAATCCGATAGCGAGGTTTACTACCATCATTATACCGAAATGGATAGGGTTCATACCGATGTTCTTAACAATTGGAAGAAGAATCGGTGTAAGAATCAAAATTGCAGGTGTCGTATCCATAATCATTCCAACCACGAGTAGGAAGAGGTTGATTACGAGGAGCAGAACCACGCCATTTGAGAAATGACCATTAATCCAAGTGCTTACTGTCTGTGGAACCTGCATGAGCGTAAGCACACGTGAAAAAGCTGTCGACGCTGCTAGGATGAACAGAATCGGTGCAAACGTATGAAGCGATTCTGAAAGAATCTTTATGATATCCTTTGGTTTCAATGTCTTATACACAAAGAGACTAATAATAAGCGCATAGAACACTGAAATAACCGCCGCTTCTGTAGGTGAAGCCACACCTGAATAAATACATCCGAGGATGATTACAGGGGAAAGCAATGCGAAAAAGCCTTCCTTCATAATCACAAAGAAGCCTTTCTCATGAAGTTCATCTACTTTTACAGCAATCTTCTCTTTGTCTTCACCCTTCACCTTACAATAAACGATGGCATAAAGCATCAGAAGAAGTGCAATCATAATTCCAGGAACGATACCCGAAATAAAGAGATCACTAACAGATTCACCTGATGACATCGCAAACATAATAAACGGAATACTTGGTGGAATAATAACACCGAGTCCGCCTGCTACAGCTACAATCGCTGTAGAGAATTTCTTATCATATCCGAGTTCCATAAGGAAAGGAATCGTCATAGAACCTACTGCTGCTACTGTCGCTGGTGCAGAACCAGAGATTGCACCATAGAATAAACATGTAACGATAACCGCACATGGAATTCCTGCTGTTCTCTTTCCAAGAAAGAAAGCAAATACATCGAAAAGCTTCTTCGAAATCTGTCCATGAGCCATTACAATTCCGGCAAGCACAAACATAGGTACCGCGAGAAGTGGGAAACTATCGATTCCTCCTACCATAGAACGGATGAGGAATGATCCACTCGCTGTAAATGAAGGATCAAACGCTCCTGGAAGGACACCTACTGTTACAAGTGAAATTGAAACCGGTACAGCTATAAGAAGACAGATAGCAAATAGTACAAATATAAGTATAACTGACATTATCTATCTCCTTTCTCTACTCTAGTTTTTTCATCTGATACAGCATTTCCTTCAACAATATTCTCGGCAAGTGTACCCTCTGAAAGCCCCTTCTCATCCTTCTTCATCACAATACGAAGATTGATAATCCATCTCTGCACGAGGCGAATAGAAGTCAAAAGGAAACACACAAAAGGCGCCGACTGCACATAGTACATCGGAAGTCCGATTGCTGGTGAAACCTGTCCACTCTCAATTGTTACCATGAGATACTTCCATGAATAAGGAAGCAGGTAAAGAAATACCGCAAGAGAAATTGTGAGGTTTAAAATTTTGAAGAAAGCCTCTCCTCTACGCGGAAACATTTTTATGAACTGATCGATTTTGATTGAGATACACTTTCTCGTACAGAGACTTACGCTCATGAAAGCAGACCAGATAAACATATATCTGGTTATTTCTTCTGACCATGAAAGTGACATCTTAAAAAGATAACGTGAGACAATCTGACACCCCATTACCACAGTCATACCGATTAGTAGAAGAATCATAATAATCTCTTCGAGATTCTCCTCCACAAACAGCAATTTCTTTTTCATAACGTTAATTCCCTCTTTTTCGTATTAACTTGAAGCCCTAAATATAGAAAAAGCGCCGGGCTAATTGCCCAGCGCTCCTGCCCATAAAGATTATACTTAATCGAAATAGTATCGTCAAACTACATACCACTATGAATAATATTCAATACAGTATCTAAATCCTTCGCATTAATCTGTCCAGGTGCAGAAACCTTTCCAACTGCTCCGAATGTACATGCTGAACCGAACGCTTCTCCACAAAGTCTGGAAACCAAACCTGTTCCAGCCATAGACATTGTAATAATTGGTCTATCTGCCTTCTCTGTAGCCATTTCCTCAGTAGCACTAAGAAGAGTAAGAACATCTTTCTTAGACTGTGGCATAACCGCAATCTTAGGAATGTCTGCTCCAAGTTCCTGCATCTTTACAAGTCTTGAAACGATATCATCCTTCTCTGGAGTCTTATCGAAATCATGATTTGATGCAACAACCTTCACACCAGCCTTATGAGCTTCTGCAATTATATCTTTAACTATATCATCACCAGAAAAAGCTTCAACATCGATCAAATCAACAAGTTTTGTGGCTGCGATTCGCTTATTTAAACTTGCATAGTCTAAAACATCGATAGCTTTTTCTCCGCCTTCCTTTGAAGTACGGAAAGTAAACAGAATCGGTATATCCCCAAGAGCATCCCTTAATGCTCTAGCCGCTTCTTCTACTTTATCAAATTCAAAAACATCGTCAAACCAATCTACTCTCCACTCAACGATGTCCATACGAACACCTTCGAATGATTTTGCAGTAGAAACAATTTCATCCAAAGTTTTTCCAACTATTGGAACAATTATTTTAGGAAAACCCTCACCTATTTTTACGCCACGTACTTCTACAATCTTCATGAGTTCACTCCTATTTAAATCAAATGATGTTTAAATTACTGCTCTGCGCTTGCAAGCATCTTCTTGTAACCGAGGTTAACAAAGAGACCAAGAAGAACACCTACTGCTGTAAGAACAATATTCATTACCATTACTCCACTTGGTGTCATCTTTGATGCAGCTGTAAGAATTGTGTAGTTGCAAAGTGAAGATGCAATCATAACAAGTGCTGTAACAGTTCCCTTAATCTTAGGGAAGAGCATGTTACATACTGATGTAGCAATCTGAAGAAGTCCGCCGGCACCAGCCCAACCGATAACGAATGCTGCAACCTTACATAATCCAACTGAAGGAGCTGAAAGAACTAAAATCAATGTTACAAGGCAGATAACTGGGTATGCAACGATGAAACGAACGTCCTTAATCTTACGTGTAAGAAGAGCAGTAACGATAAGAGCAAGGATTGTACCCATTGAGTAGTATGTCTGCATGATTGAAGGATCTTCCCATCCAACATTTGTCTTAGCAAAGTTCTGTGCACAGTTAAGCCATAACTGGAATGTACCTGTACATGTGAAACCGATAAGAATCATAGCAACTGACTCGATAGAGAAGTGAGTGTGCTTTAAGCTATCGATAAGACCTTCCTTCTTTTCAGCTGCAGCTGCATCTGAATCTGGAAGTGGAAGGATAAGGATAAGTACAAGTAATACGATGTAAGCAACGCCGCAAACATAGAAGAGTCTGTTGTAAGAAACAAGACCTGCTGCGTTTGTTGCAACTGTCATTCCAAGGAAGAATGGAAGTAACATCTGTGAAATAGCGATAAAGAACTTAATTCCCATTGTAGCTACACCAGGAGCATCGCTGATAATCTCAGCAACAGCTGGGTAAATACCAGTAT
>DAISYI010000026.1:0-3690 GCA_036825385.1 Lachnospiraceae bacterium
TTATGCATTGAGTTGTGTAAGAGTTAAAACAAAATCTTCTGATCGTTTTATGGGATTCAGATATGGTGTAAATCTATGTGATGAAGAAGATATTATAAAATCGATTACTATAAACGAAAACTCTATTAGTTTTGATGGCGGTTATTATCAGCTCAGTTCGTGTAAAAAGCTAAACAAGTGGTTTGAAAATCATTTGGTTAAAGTTGAAAAAACACAGAAAGGCTTAACTCAATATGATCAAGAGTTTATAGAATGTCTTAAGAGTTTTGAAGATAAGACAGATAAAGTGGTTTTTAATTATTCTAATGGTAAGATTGTAGAGTTGAATGATAGAAAACACATAGAGAGTTTGATAAGGAGAATAAAAAAACTAGAATTGATAGAGAAGAAAAGTGGGGATTATTTGACATCAAATTGTGAAATATGTTTTTTTCAGTCCGATGAAGTACTAAAAAAAATAATTATTAGAGGTGATTCTATATCTATAGATAAAGTAATATATATAAACTCTTCAATCATTAGTTTAGATGAATTGATTAAAAAGAATGTAGAGGTAAAAAAATAAGGGGTAATCAAACTTGTTGAGGGGTTGCCCAAAAAATATCTTGGGGAAAATTTAATAAATTTGCAGGTTTTCTTTATGGACGAAAGTGTTATGCAGATATAGTATATGGATGTAATAAAAAAGAGTTTAATACTCGTGCATAAAAATATTTATATTTAACGAAAGGGGAGATTATTAAGGAGGTTAATATATGAAAATATCAGCGACAGATAGAACGGAGTTTTCTTCACAACCTTGCTATAAAAAGAGCGCAGTTGAAAAAGAAAAGGTGTTTGATATAAATGATGTGAGTGCGAATCTTAGCTGCTATAAGGATTTTTGCTCTAAGTTCTCAGATATTACATTTCGACTTGGTGATTTTGAAAAAGCGATGTCTGATATGAATGAGATTGTGATTGGATACAATGATAGTACAAATCAGATTGGAAATGGCTTCTCTGAGATTGGTCAATTAAGTATTGAAATAGATGTGTCGGTTATTAAAAAAATCAGAGAGAATCCGGATTATGAACTAGAAGGAATAGTAAAAGGAATTAAACAAACATATAGATCTAAGCTGGAAGAGGGGGCAAGAGAAGGGTTCCCATATATTGGATACGAAATCTTTATAGAGGATAATGAGATAAGATATTCTTGTACGTCAGCAAAAAGTCGTTTTTCTACAGAAGAGGAACTACGTGCTATAAAGAATGGTACCTATAAGAATACTAGACTTGAGAAAATGATTGAGAATAAGAAAAATGAAAATCTGGATTATTTTCTAGATATGCTAGACGGATCATGGAAGAAAAGAAAGGTGAAATACGGAGTAGAAAAAGCAGAACAAGAAGAGAAACTTGTTGAAGAAATACAGAAGAGAGAAGATACAGGATTAAAGTAACAGAAAGGCACTAAGCTAAGCTTAGTGCCTTTCTCTTGTCATTGAATCAAACTCTTCTTTTTGATATTATTTTACACAGAGAAAAAACGCTTAGAAAGGCAGATTAAATTGAGTTTCGTACATCTTCACACACATACAGAATATAGTATTCTCGACGGTTCGAATAAGATAAAAGACTATGTAAAGAGAGTCAAAGAACTGGGAATGAATGCTGCCGCGATTACAGATCACGGTGTCATGTATGGTGAAATTGAATTCTATAGAGAATGTAAGAAGAATGATATCAATCCTATTCTTGGATGTGAGGTATATGTCGCACCGGGTTCGAGATTTGATAGAGAGCAGACTAGTGGAGAAGATAGATACTATCATCTCATACTTTTGGCTGAGAATAATAAGGGGTACGAAAATCTTGTAAAGATAGTATCTGCCGGTTTTATAGACGGTTTTTATTATAAACCTCGTGTAGATATGGAAATCCTCGAGAAATATCACGAAGGTCTTATTTGCCTGTCGGCTTGTCTGGCTGGTGAAGTCGCTAGAAATATCGTAAGAGGAAACTTAGATGCTGCAAAGGAAACAGCACTCAGATTCCAGAATATCTTTGGAAAGGATAACTATTATCTCGAAATGCAGGATCACGGGATTCCTGCACAGAAAGCAGTAAATCAGGGAGTTCTCATGTTACATAATGAACTTGGAATTCCTATGGTTGTGACGAATGACTGCCATTATACATATCCGGAAGATGCTGATCCACATGATATTCTACTTTGTATTCAGACGGGTAAGAAGGTCGATGACGAAGATCGTATGAGATACGAGGGTGGACAGTATTACGTAAAATCAGAAGATGAAATGAGAGAGCTTTTTCCGTTCGCGGAAGAAGCGCTTGAGAATACACAGAAGATTGCAGACAGATGTCATGTCGACATCGAGTTTGGAAATACGAAACTTCCACATTTCGAGGTTCCAGAGGGTTATGACAGCTGGACATATTTGAACAAACTTTGTGATGATGGTTTGGTAGAGAGATATGGCGACGATGCGCCGAAATACAAGGAACGTCTCGACTATGAGCTTTCTGTCATCAAGGAAATGGGTTATGTAGACTACTTCCTCATCGTATGGGATTTCATCAATTACGCGAAGGTGAATGGTATCCCAGTAGGACCAGGACGAGGAAGTGCTGCAGGTTCAATCGTAAGTTATGCTATAAAAATTACAGATATAGACCCTATCAAGTACAGTCTCATCTTCGAGAGATTCCTGAATCCGGAGCGTGTATCCATGCCTGATATCGATATCGACTTTGATCCTGAGAGACGTGGCGAGGTAATCGATTACGTGGTGCAGAAATATGGACAGGAATGTGTAACCCAGATTGTTACATTCGGTACGATGAAAGCAAAAGGGGTGGTTCGTGATGTCGGACGAGTACTTGATTATCCATACGCATTTGCAGATGCGATTTCGAAGAGTATTCCTGCGGAACTCGATATTACGATTGAAAAAGCTCTGATGATGAACCCTGAATTGAAACAGCGTTATGAATCTGAGCCTGAAGTAAAGAAGTTGATAGATATTTCAACTCGTTTGGAGGGCCTTCCTAGAAATATTGGTATGCATGCGGCGGGTGTCGTTATAGCGCAGAAACCGATGTATGAGTTTGTGCCGGTTGCGAGAGGCGCAGAAGGTTCACTTATCACACAGTATGAGAAGACTACCATCGAGGAACTCGGGCTTCTCAAGATGGACTTCCTCGGTCTTCGAAATCTTACGGTAATTCAGGATGCAGTCGAACTGGTAAATAAGCGCGACGGTGTACATCTCGATATAAATTCAATTGATTACAATGATAGAGCGGTTTATGATCTCATTTCTTCTGGAAAGACTGAAGGTATCTTCCAGCTAGAAAGTGCTGGTATGAAGTCTTTCATGAAGGAGTTGAAACCCAATAGTCTTGAAGATGTAATCGCCGGAATTTCACTGTATCGACCAGGTCCTATGGATTTCATTCCACGTTATATTAAGGGAAAAAACAATCCTGATGGAATCACCTATGATACTCCGCTTCTTGAGCCGATACTTTCACCTACTTATGGATGTATCGTATATCAGGAGCAGGTTATGCAGATTGTACGAGACCTTGCGGGATATTCAATGGGTAGATCTGATCTCGTACGTCGTGCCATGAGTAAAAAGAAGGCTGACGTCATGGAGAAAGAGCGTCAGAACTTCGTAT
>DAISYI010000026.1:3700-5280 GCA_036825385.1 Lachnospiraceae bacterium
TGAACCCGTCACCACAGGATTTGTTTTTATAAGAACTTTTCTTTATACTATGCACTATGAATTACATATATGGAAATAAAGAAGAAGGCGTTCCAGGGTGCATTGCCAAAGGTATACCAGAGGCTGTAGCCAATAGAATCTACGATGAGATGATTGATTTCGCGAAATATGCTTTTAACAAGTCTCATGCGGCTTGTTATGCATATGTAGCTTATATGACAGCATATCTGAAGACTCACTATCCAGTAGAGTTTATGGCTGCGCTTATGACTTCGGTTCTTGATAATACTACGAAGGTATCTCAGTACATTTCAGTGTGTCGTGAAATGGGAATAGAAGTTCTTCCACCAGATGTGAATGTTGGAGAGGGTAAATTTGCGGTAGCAGACGGCAAAATCCGATATGGTATGTGCGCTATTAAGAGCCTTGGAAATCCTGTAGTAAATGCTATTGTTGAAGAGCGCGCGAAAAACGGTAAATATGAAACTATCCAGGGATTTTTAGAGCGCCTGTCGACAAAGATAAATAAAAGAGCAGTGGAAAGCCTTATAAAAGCAGGTGCGCTGGATTGTCTAGAAGGAAACAGGCATCAGAAAATTATGGTTTATGAACCTATAATTGATGCTGCAGCGAAAGACAGAAAGAATACAATCGAAGGTCAGATGACGCTCTTTGATTTCGCATCAGATGAAAATAAGAAGGTATTGGAGGTTTCACTTCCAAATATAGAAGATTTTGACAAAGGCACACGACTTGCTTTTGAGAAAGAAGTCCTCGGAATTTATGTAAGTGGACATCCTCTTGAAGAAAATATCGACTTAATGAAGAAGACTGTTACAGCGACATCTGCTGACTTCTATTGGGATGACGAGAACGAAGAGAATCATACTGTAGTTCGCGATGGTTCAGAAGTGATAATAGGCGGAATCATCACGGAAAAAACAGTGAAGTTTACACGAAAGAATCAGGCGATGGCTTTCATTACAGTCGAAGATCTCGTAGGTTCGGTTGAAGTTATCGTGTTCCCGCGTGACTTCGAGAAGAATAGAGCGCTTATCGAGGAAGATAACAGAGTATTTATCCGTGGTAGGGTAAATGCGGAGGAGGATAAGAACGCTAAACTGATATGCTCTAGAATGGTAGCTTTTTCAGATGCTCCGAAAGAAATATGGATTAGATTCTCGAATATGGCGGAGTATGAAGCTAATCAAAATACGATTGATTCAATTGAAAGAAACTCGAATGGTAAAGAGCGGATTGTGATTTATATTGCTGATGAAAAAGTGCGTAAAATAATGCCATATCGTTATTTGATTAGTGAAAATAACGAAATCATGAGCGGCTTGAAGAGCAAGTTTGGTGAAAAAAATATCAGTGTTATTACAAAATCGATTGAATTGTGACGCGAAAGAGTTTAAAATAGATAGCCGGAAAATACATAAAGTAAGATTAAGCTATAAAAATTGGAGGAAAAGTTATGGGAAATCAGGTGAAGAGAATCGGAGTCCTCACTAGTGGTGGAGATGCTCCAGGAATGAATGCTGCTGTACGTGCGGTTGTACGTCAGGGTATCGCTAGAG
>DAISYI010000026.1:5290-5659 GCA_036825385.1 Lachnospiraceae bacterium
GTCTTGATGCTATCGTAACAATCGGTGGTGACGGATCATTCAAGGGTTCAAGAAACCTTAAGAACCATGGTATTAATACAATTTCTTTACCTGGTACAATCGATCTTGATATCGCTTCAACAGATTATACAATCGGTTTCGATACTGCTGTAAACACAGCTATGGAAGCTATCGATAAGATTAGAGATACTTCTACATCACATGAGCGTTGCTCAATCGTAGAGGTTATGGGACGTGGCGCTGGTTACATCGCTCTTTGGTGTGCAATTGCTAACGGTGCTGAAGATGTACTTCTTCCAGAATTCTACGATCATGATGAAGCTAAGATTGTTCAGCACATCATCGCAGATAGAAAGCAGGGTAAGCAGC
>DAISYI010000026.1:5669-15165 GCA_036825385.1 Lachnospiraceae bacterium
GGCATCGGTGATTCAGTAGCTATGGCTAAGAGAATCGAAGCTGCTACAGGTATCGAGACTAGAGCAACTATCCTTGGATATATGCAGCGTGGTGGTTCACCAACAGCTAGAGACAGATTCTATGCATCAGTTATGGGTGCTATGGCTGTAGACCTTATTATGGATGGTGAAGAGCAGAGAGTAATCGGATGGAGAGATGGTAAATTTATCCACACTGATCTTGATGAAGCACTTGCTATGCAGAAAGATATTGATACATATCAGGTTGAACTTGCAGCTGCACTTTCAAAATAATTTATGATAACAAGTAGTTCGAATTCAAAAATTAAACATGTAGTGAAACTTCGCGAGAAGAAACGCGAAAGAAGATCGGAAGGTCTCTTCGTATCAGAAGGACTCCGTATAGTTCTCGAGACTCCGCTTATGAGTCTCAGAGAGCTGTATATTTCGCAGTCTTTTTTCGAGAATTCTGAGAAGTTCTCACAAATTGAATCGAAATTAGGAGTAACTGTTCCTGACCTTTCGGGGGAAGGAATGGCTACTCTTAAACTTTGTTCGGAGAAAAATGAAGAGAATCTCATTGAAATCGGATTAGTATCGGATGATGTCATGAAGAAGATGTCTGACACAGATACACCTCAGGGAATCCTTGCAGTGTCGAGAATTCCTGCTTTTTCACTGGATGAGATTCTAGAGAAAAAGCCATCCGCTTTAATCTTTCTAGAGGATATTCAGGATCCGGGAAATCTTGGAACTATTCTTAGAACGGCGGAAGGAGCCGGTATTTCTGGTGTAATCATGTCGAAGAATACGGTGGATTTATTCTCTCCGAAGGCAGTTCGGTCAACTATGGGTAGCATCTTTAGAGTTCCGACATATGTAAGTGATGATTTGCATGAGACAATTCGATTCGTTCAAAGCGAGGGTGTGAAGGTATATGCAGCATATCTCGGTGGAGAGAAGTCTTATGATGAGATTGATTATACTGGTAATGTTGCTTACATGATAGGTAATGAAGGAAATGGCTTGAAGAAGGAGACTGCAGAACTCGCGGATGAGCTTGTCTTGATTCCGATGGGAGGTTCGCTAGAATCTTTAAATGCTGCTATGGCGTCCGGAATTCTTGCCTATGAAATAAATAGACAGAGAAGGAATGTATGAGAATTTGGTTTAAAGAGTGGAAAGACAATCATATGATACGCGATAAGGTTGTATCAATTGAGTCTGATGATACTCGTACACATAAAATCTTTCAGGCCATAGATGAGGTCTGCAATGAGTTTGACCTTTCACATCCTACATGGCTTGATATGACAATTCGTGATTTTAAGAGACATGCTAAAGCCAGATTTACGAAGGACTGTTTTGTGGATGAAATCGACTTCGATTATCTTGAAATTCATGTTCTTGATGAGGACTAGATTTTATAGATTGTTTAGCCACATAGTTTAGTAATCGTGATATAATTACTCGCGGTGACAAAAGGTTATATTACAGGGGATAAAGAATTGACAGAGAGTGATTATTTAGAGCAGAGCGCGGATTCATGGAATTCTTTCATGCTACTATATAACTCGGCGCTCAAAGAAATGGGAACTAAGGTTGAGATTCTAAATGATGAATTTCAGCATGTTCACCAGTATAATCCAATTGAATATGTAAAGCAGAGAATCAAGAAACCAGAGAGCATCGTAAAGAAGCTTAAGAGGCAAAATCTCGAGCCTACGATTGAGAACATGATTGAGCATGTAAATGATATCGCAGGTATCAGAATCGTATGTTCATTTACATCTGATATTTATAGACTTGCCGATATGATTGCAAATCAGGAAGATTTGAAGGTTCTTTCGACGAAGGATTACATTAAGTATCCTAAGCCAAGTGGTTATAAGAGTTATCACTTGATTATTACTGTTCCTGTCTTTCTTTCTGACAGAGTTGTAGATACAAAGGTTGAAGTTCAGATTCGTACAATTGCGATGGATTTCTGGGCGAGTCTCGAGCACAAGATTTATTATAAGTTCGAAGGTAATGCACCTTCTTACATCAGTAAGGATCTGCGTGAGTGTAGTGCAGTCGTATCTATGCTTGATGCGAAGATGCTTTCACTGAATGAGGCTATTCTCGAAGCGAAGCGTGAGCAGGGCGAGAAGAATCCTGAAGCGATGGATGATGTAAATCCAGAGAAGGATCTCACTCCAGAGAAGAATGAAGATACGCTGTCGCTGTTTACGAAGATAAAGAAAGATATATAAGGAAAGCACCATCCCGTTTGGGGTGGTGCTTTTTTTATTTGGTCTTGAGAAGGGGTGGCGCAACAGCCATTTACTAATTCAATTACTAAAGCACCACCCCAACTGGGGTGGTGTTCTTACTTAGAGCTGCTTTTTGTCCGTCAAGTGAGAAAAAAGCAAGTTGAATTTATGTTGTGCAAAATATAATTTCTTACCTACGCTCGGAATTCTTGCTGTAAGTGAGAAAAACAGGACAATCCAACTTGCTTTCAGTTATGAAAGAGGTCTTTGGGAGTGAAAATTTCTCACAAGAAAGTAAAAAAGACAATTCAAGTGAGAAAACGGTCAAAATGACTGCGAAATCATTCTCACTTGGAAGCTGAAAATGCGACATAAGTGAGAAATCCCCCAAGTAGCATCAGAGTTACTTGAGTTATTTGAAAGTTCTACTTCATCTTCCGCGAGTAGTAGTCTCATATTCCCTCGTTTCTACTAAATGAATACGTACATATATAGTTGATTGTATCATAAAAGCAGTCATTTTTATGATATAATAAGAAAGTAATTATTTAGGGATTACGCGATTCGTCTCGAGGAAAATCTATGATATATGTGATGAGTGATATTCATGGCGAACTCGACAAATTCGAGCGCATGCTTAAGAAGATAGATTTACGTCCAGAAGATACTCTGTATGTGATTGGAGATGTGGTTGATAGAGGACCGCATCCTATCGGTGTGCTCTCGGTTATGATGTGCTATCCTAATATCATTCCAATAATGGGAAATCACGAATTGATGGCGCTTCGCTCGCTTGATCAGTTAGAGGATCGGGTGACGGATGAATTTCTTAACACACTTTCAGTGGATGACTACCACAACCTTCAGAATTGGATTCTATGCGGCGGAAGCTCAACCATAAAGGAGTTTCAGCGACTGAACCAGGAAGAGAGAGGGGTAGTTCTCGATTATTTGGAAGATTTTAGTTCATATGAGGTTGTAAATACGGCGAATACAGAGTATTATCTGATTCATGCGGGATTTAGAAATTTCTCTCGTAAGAAGGCGCTGTATGAATACGAGATAACAGATCTCGTTTGGACGAGGACGAATTACGATGAGATGTACTATCCAGATAGAATTGTAATAACAGGGCATACCCCGACACAGAACATAAAGGGTAACCCGAATCCTGGATATATCTACCGAAATGCGAACAATATCGCAATCGACTGCGGAGCGTGTTTCGACGGAGGCAGACTCGGAACGCTTTGTCTCGATACAGGAGAAGAATTTTATATTGATTAGGGGCCTTACGTATTATGTGATTTAAGGAGTTTAGAATGAATATATACATAATCCGTCATGGCGAAACAGATATGAATGTTGCAAATCGACTTCAGGGTAGACTCGATACGCTTTTGAATCAGAAGGGAAAAAGCGATGCAACTAACACTTTCTCGATTTTGGAAGAGAAAGGAATTCGAATTGATGAAGTATGGGCTAGCCCACTTCAGAGAACAGTTGAAACAGGAGAGAGAGCATCTGGCATAGACAGATCAGATGTAAGATTTAAAATGGAGAAGAGACTTCTCGAGGTCGATTTCGGACCGTATGAAGGAAGTCCTATCTCAGAGGATCCGACTCATTATACACATGCTTTCTTCTCGGATCCTGCAAACGTGGTTGCACCAGCAGGTGTAGAGTCGATGCAGGAGCTTATGGAGAGAGCGAAGAACTTCTTGGAGGAGCTTTTTCAGTATTACGTTGAACATAAAGATGAAGATAGAAATCTTCTGCTCGTTTCACACGGTGGTTTCACACATGCCATCACATGTAATATCTTGAAGATGCCGCTCAGTGATTTCTGGTCATTTGATGTAAGAAATTGCTCGGTTACAGAGCTGGTTCCAGGCGAGGATCGCTTCGTGAATTGCGAACCTGTTTTCGAAGGTTTCAAGCGTAAAAACATGCGTAAATTTTAGAGAAAAGTAAGATGCCTTCTATTGCTTTTAAAAGGCGGTTTACCTATAATAATGTTCATTATGTTAGGAGGCTTACATGAACGAAGATATGAACAAAAACAATAAGCCGGGTGGAAATAATAACCGAAAGCAGCCTTTCATGATTTTCGTGTTATTTACACTCATCGCGGTTTTTATAACAAGTATGATATACACATCTGCTCCTGGAAATGCTAAGGAGAAGATTCCATATTCAGATTTCAAGAAACTCGTAAAGAGCGAGCAGGTTAAGTCGGTTGAATATAGTGGTGACAGAATTAACATCACACTAAAACCGTCATCAACTTATCGTTATTCTGAAGCTGATGCATCTCGTGATGCATATCACTTGAAACTGACTGGGAAGAAGCTTGAACGTCAGTATTTCACAGCTAGAATTACAGATGAGAATCTCCTTCCACTTCTCGAGAAGAAGGGTGTAGAAATCAACGCAGAAGTTTCAAATGGAACGATGAAACTCGTTTACAATGTGCTTTCATTCGTTCTTCCTATCCTTATTCTCTGGGGACTCTTCGCACTCTTTATGAAAAAAGCTGGCGGCGCTAGCATGGGTGTCGGCAAATCAAATGCGAAAGTCTATGTTCAGAAGTCTACAGGTGTTACATTCAAGAATGTAGCAGGTCAGGATGAGGCTAAGGAATCACTCGAAGAAGTAGTTGACTTCCTTAAGTATCCTCAGAAATATACAGAAATCGGTGCGAAGCTTCCAAAGGGAGCCCTCCTCGTAGGACCTCCTGGAACAGGTAAGACACTTCTTGCAAAGGCTGTAGCCGGAGAAGCAGGCGTACCATTCTTCTCACTCGCGGGTTCTGATTTCGTCGAGATGTTCGTCGGTGTCGGTGCTTCACGAGTAAGAGACCTCTTCAAAGAAGCAAACAAGCAGGCTCCATGTATCATCTTCATCGATGAGATTGATGCTATTGGAAAAAGCCGTGATAGTAGATTTGGTGGCGGAAACGATGAGCGTGAGCAGACTCTTAATCAGCTCCTCGCAGAGATGGACGGTTTCGACACTTCAAAGGGTCTCTTAGTACTTGCTGCTACAAATAGACCAGAAGTACTCGATAAGGCTCTCCTTCGTCCGGGTCGATTCGATAGACGTATCATCGTCGATAGACCTGATCTCAAGGGAAGAGAAGAGACACTTAAGGTTCATGCAAAAGATGTACCTATGGATGATACTTGTGATCTTCATGCACTTGCTCTTGCGACTGCTGGTCTTGTAGGATCTGATCTCGCAAATATCATCAATGAGGCTGCTATTATTGCTGTTAAGAAACAGCGTAAGTATGTAAAACAGGTTGACCTCTTCGAAGCTTTTGAAAATGTTGCTGTAGGCGGTAAAGAGAAGAAAGAACATGTTATGAGTGATAAGGAACGTAAAGTTGTTTCTTACCATGAAGTAGGACATGCTCTCGTAACAGCACTTCAGAAGAATACAGAACCAGTTCAGAAGATTACTATCGTACCTCGTACAATGGGTGCGCTCGGATATACACTTCAGACTCCTGAGGAAGAGAAGTTCCTCCAGTCGAAGGACGAACTCCTCGCAAAGATCAGAACATATATGGCTGGTCGTGCTGCTGAGGAAATTATCGGTGGTTCACCTACATCAGGTGCATCAAATGATATCGAGCAGGCAACAAATATCGCACGTGCTATGATTACACGATTCGGTATGTCTGAAAAATTCGGTATGATGGGACTTGCTACAGTAGAGAGTCAGTATCTCGAAGGAAGAGCATCACTTAATTGTGGAGATGAAACAGCTTCTCTCATCGATGAGGAAGTAAAGAAGATTATCGCTGATGCATACAATGATGCTAAGAATATGCTTATCGAAAATAGAGATATTCTCGATCACATCGCAGGATACCTTTACAAGCAGGAAACTATTACTGGTAAAGAATTCATGCAGATCTTCTGCAGAATGAAGGGTATCGAAGTTCCTGAAACAAAGTCAGAAGAACCAGGTGCTAAGAAGGCTGAAGTAGCAGCTGAAACAGCTGGTGAGTTCCTTCTCGGCTTTAATGATGATCTTTCTGTAGAAGAATCACAGGATTCTACATCTGAGTCTTCAAATTCGTCAGATGAATTTATGGAAGTTCCTGCAGAAAGCACAGAGGCAGAGTCTTCTAATGATACAATTTGATTTGGAAAAAGCTTTAAAACAACTCCCGGATAATCCGGGAGTTTATATTATGCATGACAAGACGGATGCAATTATCTACATTGGTAAGGCAAAGAGCCTGACGAAGAGAGTGCATCAGTACTTCCAGTCGTCTCATGATGAAGGAATTAAAAAGAAGCAGATGGTTGAGAACATCGCTTGGTTTGAGTACATCATCACTGACTCAGAACTAGAAGCACTCGTTTTGGAATGCAACCTGATTAAGGAACATCGTCCGAAGTATAATACTATGCTTCGTGATGATAAGACTTATCCTTATATTAAGGTGACTCAGAGTGAGCACTATCCACGAGTGCTCTTTACTAGACGTGTGAAAAAGGATGGAAGTAAATACTTCGGTCCTTTTTCCAGTAATACGGCAGTAAAGGAAACTATCGATTTCATACAGAAACATTTCAAGATTAGAACCTGTTCAAAGAGGTTCCCTGAGCAGTTTAATAAGGCTAGACCTTGCCTAAACTATCATATGAATATCTGTGATGGTGTATGTCAGGGTAACGTTCCAGAGGATGAGTATCTCGAGAGAATAGATAGAATCATTTCTTTCCTGAATGGTGATGATAAAGACGTAATTGATATGCTTACAGAGAAGATGAATGATGCGTCAACTAACTATGATTTCGAGGAAGCAGCTCGAATCAGAGATTTGATTAATTCTATTCGTTTCTGTACTCAGAAACAGAAGATTACAGATACGAAACTCGATGATGAAGATATCGTAGCATTTACGTCTGATGGTGTGGATGCTGTCGCCGTAATATTCTTCGTCAGAGGTGGTAAACTCGTAGGGCGCGATCACTTTTTCCTAAGACCATCGAAGTCGGATAGCAAGTCTGATGAAATCAGAGCGTTTCTACAGCAGTTCTATTCTGGAACTCCATTGATTCCACATGAAATCTATCTTCAGGAAGAAGTTGAAGATGTGGAGGTGTTAGAGGACTGGCTTACTGAGAAGAGAGGTTCGAGGGTTTATATCAGGGTTCCGAAGAAGGGACAGAATAGACCTTGCCGAGAAGAACGCATACTTGGTTCTCTCAACGGACAGGGAAAAAGCTCGTCGCGAAGAGAGTCGTACAATCGGAGCTATGAAAGAGCTCGAAACCCTTCTTCACCTTACGGGACTCAATCGAATGGAAGCCTATGATATTTCGAATACGAGTGGATTTCAGTCGGTTGGTTCGATGGTTGTATTTGAGGGCGGAAAGCCTAAGCGTTCGGATTATCGCAAGTTCAAACTTCGTACTGTTGAAGGTCCGGATGACTATAAATCTATGAGAGAAGTTCTTACTCGTCGATTTGCACATGGAATCGAGGAAAAAGAGGCAAGAATTTCTAAAGGTTTAAATCCTTCTCAGGGTTCCTTTACTAGGTTTCCTGATGTTATAATGATGGATGGTGGTCGAGGCCAGGTGAATATCGCTTTGGAAGTTCTGGCAGAACTAGGACTTAAGATTCCGGTTTGCGGTATGGTAAAGGATGACCATCATAGAACGAGAGGACTCTATTATAACAATGTAGAGATACCTATAGATATACATTCAGAAAGCTTTAAGATGATTACTAGACTCCAGGATGAAGCACATCGATTCGCAATCGAGTATCATAGATCACTTCGAGGCAAGAATCAGGTTCATTCATTCCTAGATGACATAGAAGGAATAGGAGCGACTAGAAGAAAGGCTCTTATGAAGCATTTTAAATCGGCTGATGCGATGAAGAATGCTAGTATAGAGGAACTAGAAAGCGTGCCATCTATGAATCTAAAAGCTGCAGAGAATGTGTACAATTACCTTCATAAAGAGTAAAGGGGAGGCATAATATGAGCGGAGCAAAGCTTACATCGATTATTTCAAAACTTGGACTTACTAACTACACAGAGAAGCTTAATATCGATGATAGAATCATCAATACAAAGGAAGTAAATCGTCCTGCGCTTCAGTTGAATGGGTTCTATGAGCATTTCGAGAAAGATAGAATCCAGATTATCGGAAACGTTGAGAACGCTTATCTTTCTCAGAAGACTGAAGATGAGAAGAAGGATTGCTGGGAAAGATTTTTCCAGACAAACGTACCTGCTGTTGTATTTGCACGAGATGTAAAGCCAGAAGAGTTCATTCTCGATCTGGCATACAAGTACAAGGTTCCAGTTCTCGGAACTAAGAATGCAACATCTTCTTTCATGGCGGAAATCATTATGCTCCTCGCAGAGGAACTCGCTCCTATGAAGACTGTTCATGGAGTTTTGGTTGATGTCTATGGTGAAGGACTTCTGATCATCGGTGAAAGTGGAATCGGTAAATCAGAGGCTGCGCTTGAGCTCGTTCGTCGTGGACACAGACTTGTGGCTGATGATGTCGTAGAAATCAGAAAGCCTAGTGAGCATGCCCTTATCGGTACAGCTCCAGCTACTACAAAGCATCTTATTGAACTTCGTGGTATCGGAATTATCGACGTAAAGAGCCTTTATGGTGTAGAATGTGTCGAGGAAAAACAGAGTATCGACCTCGTTATCCGTCTTCAGGAATGGAAGCAGGAACAGGAATACGATAGACTCGGTCTTACAGATGAATATATGGATATCCTAGGAACACAGGTTATCTGTCATTCTCTCCCAATTAGACCGGGAAGAAATCTCGCAGTTATCTGTGAGACAGCTGCGGTTAACCACCGTCAGAAGAAAATGGGATATAACGCTGCTCAGGAACTCTACCGTCGTGTACAGGAGAACATCAAGACAGGCGGAAAGTATGGAGAAGAGTAGATTTATATTATAGGAATAAGGAAGGAGTTACTAGAATGGAAAGAAAGAACGCTTGGGAGAAGTACCCAGCAGGCAAAAAAAGAGATGAAGTAATGAATTATGCAGAAGGCTACAAGGACTTCATTTCAAAATGTAAATCAGAAAGAGAGTGTACATCATATATTAAAGCTCTCGCTGAGAAAGACGGATTCAAGGATCTCGAAGAAATCATCAAGTCAAATGGAACACTTAAGGCTGGTGATAGAGTATATAGAGTAAACAGAGATAAGGCTATCGCACTCTTCGT
>DAISYI010000026.1:15175-20924 GCA_036825385.1 Lachnospiraceae bacterium
AATCGGTTCAGAACCAATCGAGAACGGTGTACGTATTCTCGGAGCTCATATCGATTCTCCAAGAATGGATTTGAAGCAGAACCCACTTTATGAAGATACAGATATGGCATTCCTCGATACACATTATTATGGTGGTATCAAGAAGTATCAGTGGGTAGCACTTCCACTTGCTCTTCACGGCGTAATCGCTAAGAAAGATGGTACAGTTGTAAATGTAAACATCGGTGATGACAAAGATGATCCAGTATTTGGTGTATCAGACCTCCTCATCCATCTTGCAGCTGACCAGATGAAGAAAGATGGCGCAAAGGTAGTAGAAGGTGAAGCTCTTAATGTTCTCATTGGCTCACTTCCACTTGAGAAGGCTACAGAAGATGAGAAGAAGAAGGAACTCGTAAAGGAGAACATCCTCGCTATTCTTAAAGAGAAATACGATATCGAAGAGGAAGACTTCCTTTCAGCAGAAATCGTTGTAGTACCAGCTGGTGATGCTAGAGACTATGGATTTGATAGAAGTATGATCATGGGATACGGACATGACGATAGAGTATGTGCTTATCCTTCATACACAGCTCTTCGTATGTTAAGGCTGGAAAGCAGACATATGCTTGCCTTCTCGTAGATAAGGAAGAAGTTGGTTCAATCGGAGCAACTGGTATGCAGTCAAACTTCTATGAAGATACAGTAGCTGAAATTGCAAACCTTCTCGGCGAGACAAACTTCATGACAGTTCGTCGTGCTATGAGAAATTCAAAGGCTCTTTCATCAGATGTAAGTGCTGCATTCGATCCAAACTATCCAGAAGTTATGGAGAAGAAGAACTCAGCTTACTTCGGAAGAGGTCTTGTATTCAATAAGTACACAGGATCACGTGGTAAAGGCGGTTCAAATGATGCTTCAGCTGAATATATGGCAGAGGTTAGAAAAATCATGGATTCTGACAATGTATCATTCCAGACAGCTGAGCTTGGTAAAGTAGATCAGGGCGGTGGCGGAACTATCGCATACATCCTTGGAAACTACGGTATGGATGTAATTGATAGTGGTGTAGCCGTTCTCAACATGCATGCTCCTTGGGAAATCATCTCTAAGGTTGACTTGTATGAAGCACACAGAGGTTACATGGCATTCCTTAATGCTTAAGTTAGGTAGAAATGAAGAAAATTATTACAGAAACACAGTTGAATGAAATCAAGGCAATATTAAAGGAGGATGAAATCCTTTTTGATGAGCCTATGAAGAAGCATACTACAATGAGGATAGGAGGACCTGCAGAGGTCTTCCTGAAACCTCGTTCAGTAGAGGTTGAGAAACTTCTCAATTACTTGATGACAAATGAGATTAAGACTTTTGTCATCGGAAATGGTTCAGACCTCCTCGTAACAGATGAGGGACTTTCTGGAGTAGTTGTATCTACTAAGAATATGAATTCCATTTCAGTCGATGAGGAAAAAAGATTAGTTACTGCAGATGTCGGAGTTTCACTTGGAAAGATTGCAAATGCTGCAAAAAATATTTCTCTTAAGGGATTTGAATTCGCAGCAGGTATTCCAGGTAGTTTGGGTGGAGCAATCTTCATGAATGCCGGAGCATACGGCGGTGAAATGAAGCAGGTAGTGAAGTCTGTAAAGTACTTCGATCCTGCTAGAGGAGTAGTTGAAGTATCAGGAGATGAATGCGAGTTTGGTTATCGTCATAGCATTTTTTCAGATAATCCATCATTCGTTATTCTTTCTGCAACGATTCAGCTTGAGAAAGGTTCATTTGATGAGATTAAAGCTCTTCAGGATGAACTGATGCAGAGACGAATCGATAAGCAGCCACTTGAATATGCAAGCGCTGGTAGCACATTTAAGCGTCCAGAAGGATATTTCGCTGGCAAGCTTATTCAGGATGCAGGTCTTATGGGCTATCATGTGGGTGATGCAGAAGTTTCCACAAAACATGCAGGTTTCTGTATTAATAAGGGAAATGCTTCTTATAAAGAAATGAAGCAGCTGATAGATCACGTTATCGAAACAGTAAAGAAGGATTCCGGTGTTACACTTACTCCGGAGGTTAGAATTATTGGAGAATGATTATGAATCTATTACTTCTTACAGGTATGTCAGGTTCTGGTAAATTTACAGCGTTTAAGTTTCTGGAGGATATGGGCTACAACTGCGTAGATAATCTTCCGGTTCCGCTTCTCAAGAGTTTTGTTGATTTGATGCAGCAGAATGGAGAAGATAAGAAGGTTGTAGTTGGAATCGACATCAGAAGTGGTAAGAATCTAGATCAGCTACAGGATACTTTGGATGAACTTTCTCATGACGGGAAGAAGTGTGATATTCTCTTCCTCGATGCTGAGGACAGCGTACTCGTAAAGAGATATAAGGAGACTAGACGAAACCATCCGCTTTCAAAGAATGAAAGAATACAGGCTAGTATTCAGGAAGAAAGAAAGAGAATTGCTTTCTTGAAAGAAAAGGCTGATTATGTCATCGATACAACTCATCTTTTGACGAGAGAACTGAAAGAAGAACTAACAAAGATTTTTGTGGCACATGAGTCTTACAAGAGCATGAATGTGCTTGTGCTTTCTTTCGGATTCAAGTATGGTATTCCGGAAGATGCTGATCTTGTATTTGACGTCAGATTCCTTCCAAACCCATATTATGATTTGAAGCTTCGTCCTCTTACAGGAAATGATCTTCCTATTAAAGAGTTTGTTATGAAATATGATGAAGCACATCAGTTTTTGGATAAGATAACGGATTTGTTGGAATTCCTGATTCCACACTATATTTCCGAAGGAAAAAACTCACTAGTTATAGCAATCGGTTGTACTGGTGGTAAACATAGATCTGTGACACTGGCGAATGAAATCTATGGAAAGCTTCTTCCTAAGAGTGATACATTCGGACTCAAAATTGAGCACAGAGATATAGATAAAGATAGAAAGATTGGAAAATAGTTTTATATGCAAAAGTCCTATAGCGCAAGAGTTAAGGACGAACTTCTAAATATTATACCTTCTCCGCAGCATTGCAGGATTGCAGAACTCGCGGGTATTTTTTCCATGTATGGAGAAAACATTAATGCAGGTAAGCTGAAGTTTGATAGCAAATTAGTCGGTGACGAAAGAGTTTGCAATAAGTACTTTACTTTGCTCAAAAAAACGAATATATTAGGTGAGTATGATTCTGTAAATGATTTGTTATGGAAACCATGTTGCAGAAGTGCTTTTTTAAGAGGAGTATTCTTGGCAGCCGGTTCTATTACTGATCCGGAGAAGAGTTACCATTTTGAAATTATTGCTAGATCATACGAGCAGGCAAAGCAGATTATCGAGGTAATGGCTACTTTTTCCATTACTGGAAAGGTGATCGAAAGACAGGAGAAGCACGTAATCTATTTAAAAGAAAGCGGGCAGATTTCAGATATGCTGGCAGCTATGGGAGCTAGCGTTTCGATGATGGATTTCGAGAATATCCGTGTGAAGAAGTCACTGCACAACAATGTGAACCGGAAGGTAAACTGCGAAACAGCAAACATAGGGAAGATGGTTGATGCTGCAGTACGCGAGATCAATGACATTAAACTGATAGAAGAGACATTCGGATTTGATCACTTGTCACCTAAGCTCAGGGAAACAGCGCTTCTCAGATTAGAACATCCAGAGATGCCGCTAAAAGAACTTGGCGAGATGCACAATCCACCCGTTGGTAAGTCAGGAGTCAATCATAGACTTCGTAGAATTGGAAAGATCGCTTTAGATATCAAAGGTCAGGAGGAGTCGAAGCAATCATGAAGAAAGAAATAACAGTACAGATGTCAGGATTTACAGAGGCTACACCTATTGCTCACTTAGTTCAGCTTGCAAATCAGTACGAGAGCAAGGTTTACTTTGAAATGGATGACAAAAAGGTAAACGTAAAGAGTATCATGGGTATGATGAGCCTGGTACTCACAGAAGGATCTGTAATTACAGTAATCACAGAAGGACAGGACGAAACACAGGCTTTAGATGCGGTGGAGAAGTTTCTTACTGCCTAAAGGGTGAGACAGAATGAAGAAACTATTGTTTATTTTTAACCCTAGGTCAGGAAAGGGTCAGATTAGAAATAATCTTCCTGAAATCTTAGATTTAGGAGTAAAAGCAGGCTATGATGTGACTGTACATACTACTCAGTCACAGGGTGATGCAATTAATGTTGTAGAACAGAGAGCTTGCGAATTTGATAGGGTTGTTTGTAGTGGTGGTGATGGTACACTTGATGAAGTGGTTACCGGTATGATGAGATCACCGATTAAAGTTCCAATTGGATATATTCCTGCTGGATCAACAAACGATTTTGGAAATTCACTGGGCATTGATAAAGATATGCTCAGAGCTGCAAGAATTGCATTCAATGGAGTAGAGTATAAAGTAGATATAGGCTCGTTTAATGATGATTCATTTGTCTATGTCGCAGCTTTTGGATTATTTACAGAAGTATCATACTCAACTAGCCAGGATCTTAAGAATGCACTTGGACATGCAGCATATATACTTGAAGGTGCAAAGCAGCTTAGAGATATACCATCATACAGAATGCAGGTGGAATATGACGGCAATGTGATGTATGATGAGTTTATATTCGGTATGGTTACAAATTCTAAATCCGTAGGTGGATTTAAAGGAATTTTGCCAGGAAATGTAGAACTCAATGACGGTGTATTTGAAGTAACACTAGTAAAGAATCCAAAGAACCCTTTGGAGCTTACAGAGATTATTGGTGCACTTACATCTGATAGAGATTCGGAAATGCTTTACAAATTTTCGACTTCACGAATCAGATTTACATGCAGTGAAGAGATTGCATGGACGCTTGATGGTGAATTTGGCGGAAAAGTGACCGAATGTGACATCATAAATCGTAATAATGCACTAGAGATTATGATTGAATCATAAGCGAAAATGCACTATAATGCTACTTGACTAAAAATTAACGTTGGTTTCCTTCGGGAAGCTTTACGTATATAAGTAACTTTTAAAAGGCTTATATGATTTGAAAGGAGATAATCATGATCGTATCAGCAGCAGAAATGTTAAAGAAGGCTAAGGCTGGACACTATGCAGTAGGTCATTTTAACATTAACAACTTAGAGTGGACAAAGGCAATCCTTCTTGCAGCAGAGGAGAAGAAGTCTCCAGTAATCCTTGGTGTATCAGAAGGCGCTGGAAAATACATGACAGGATTCAAGACAATCTCAGCAATGGTTTACGCTATGCATGATGCTCTTGGAATCACAGTTCCTATGGCTCTTCACCTTGATCACGGTTCATACGAAGGATGTAAGGCTTGCATCGAAGCTGGTTTCACATCAGTTATGTTCGATGGTTCACACCTTCCATTCGACGAGAACATCGCTAAGACAAAAGAACTCGTTGAGCTCGCTCACAGCAAGGGAATCTCTCTCGAAGCTGAAGTAGGTTCAATCGGTGGAGAAGAAGACGGTGTTGTAGGTGCTGGTGAGTGCGCAGATCCAGAAGAATGCAAGTCTGTATGCGATCTTGGTATCGATATGCTTGCAGCTGGTATCGGTAACATCCACGGTGTATACCCTGCAAACTGGGCTGGTCTTTCATTCGAGACTCTTGATGCTATCCAGCAGAAGACTGGTGATATGCCACTCGTTCTTCACGGTGGTACAGGTATCCCTGAAGATATGGTTAAGAAGGCTATCACACTTGGTGTTTCTAAGGTTAACGTTAACACAGAGT
>DAISYI010000027.1:0-2248 GCA_036825385.1 Lachnospiraceae bacterium
ATCAAGCCCTTGTACGGAAAACCCGATGGAAGGCATAAAGCCCAGTATTGCGCGTATCACCTGTTCATGCACAGCGGCATCCCGCACAACCCCTTTCTTTCCAACGAGTTCACGGCCCGCCTCAAACTGAGGTTTGATAAGACACACCATCTCAGCTCCATCTGAGAGAAGATCTCTCACCGGAATAAGAATCTTCGTAAGAGAGATAAAGGAAACGTCGCATGATGCAAACTCAATATATTCACCCAAGTCTTCGTGCGTAACATAGCGAATATTTGTCTTCTCCATGCATACAACACGAGGATCTGTTCTAAGCTTCCACGCGAACTGTCCATATCCAACATCTACAGAGAAAACTTTGCTCGCACCATTCTGGAGCATACAGTCTGTGAATCCACCTGTAGATGCGCCGATATCCATACACACCTTTCCATCAAGTGTGATAGGGAATGAATTCATAGCTCTCTCAAGTTTGAATCCGCCACGGCTTACATATGGCATTTCCTTACCCTTATATTCAATCTCGCAATCATCAGGAAACTTGGTTCCTGCCTTATCCTCTCTCTGTCCATTGACAAAGACGTTACCTTCCATAATTGCGATTTTGGCTTTTTCACGAGAGGTAAAAAGCCCTCTCTCTACGCATAATACGTCTAATCTCTCTTTGCTCATCTATTATTCCTAAATCAATTTCTTATATGCGCTTACAATTCTGTCTGTAACAGAATTTGCATCCAATCCGAGAACCTTAAGGAGCACGTCTCGGCTTCCATGTTCTACAAATTTGTTTGGAATAGCGACATTTATAATTCTACCATCATATCTGCTTTGGTTCATAAACTCAGTGATATGCTCACCGAATCCACCTGAAAGTACATTCTCTTCCATCGTTACAATGAGTTTATACTTCTTCGCATCGAGGAGATAATGTCTGTCGAGAGGAGCTGCAAATCTAGCATTTGTAAGAGTAGCATTTATTCCTCTTTCGAGAAGCATCTCTCTTACTTCCTCTGCAGTCTTTACCATCGAACCGAAAGCGTAAAGGAGAACATCGTCTCCCTTGTATATTTCTTCAGATACACCCTTTGAAATAGGCGCTCTAAATTCTTCTAATCCCTCGTAGGCGTCACCCTTTGGATAACGAATTGCTACCGGTGAATTCATCTTCAGTGCGTACTTTACCATATCAGAAAGCTCGTACTTATTCTTCGGTGCCATAATAGTCATATTAGGCATCGTAAGAAGGAATGAAATATCAAATATACCCTGATGAGTTACACCATCTGTTCCAACGATTCCCGCCCTGTCGATTGCAAATACTACAGGGAGGTTCTGAATACATACATCATGCATCACCTCATCGTAGGCTCTCTGAAGGAATGTTGAGTACACTGCAAATACAGGTTTAAGTCCCTGTGTAGCAAGACCAGCTGCAAAAGTAACCGCATGCTCTTCTGCAATACCTACGTCGAAAAATCTATCTGGATAAGTATTGTGGAAACGACGAAGCCCTGTTCCACCTTCCATCGCTGCTGTAATAGCGACTACCGACTTATCTCTTTCACCCATCTTCTTCATTACTGTTGAGAAGATGTCTGTATAACCTGGCTTAGTTCTCTTCTTTGGAATACCTGTCGCGAGATCAAATGGTGAAGTTCCATGGAATCTCGAAGGGTGATTCTCTGCTGGAGCATAGCCCTTACCCTTCTTCGTAACGACATGAACCATAACTGGACCCTTAAACTTAAATGCACGACGAATCACTCTAATCATCGCATCTACATCGTGTCCGTCGACCGGTCCCAAGTACATGATACCGATTTCTTCGAATAACATTCCTGGGATTACAAGCTGCTTCATTCCATTCTTTGTACGACGAATTTGAGCTACAATTTTGTCACCGTAAACAGGAATCTTCTCAAGAGACTGAGTGATATCATCCTTTAAGTCTGTATATCCACGGCTTGTTCTAAGATTTGCAAGCTGTGTACTCATACCACCTACATTTGGTGAAATGGACATCTCATTATCATTCAGGATGATAGTAAAGTTTGACTTAAGCGCAGAAGCATTATTAAGTGCTTCCATCGCAAGTCCACCTGTAAGCGAACCATCTCCGATTACAGATACTACCTTATAATCATCACCAGAAATCTGTCTAGCACATGCCATTCCTAGTCCAGCAGAAAGAGAAGTTGAAGCATGTCCTGCTCCAAAAGCATCACAATCACTTTCCTCTCGGTTAGTG
>DAISYI010000027.1:2258-10660 GCA_036825385.1 Lachnospiraceae bacterium
GCCGTACTGTCTAAGATGCTCGAACTCACCAGCTCTACCTGTAAGAATCTTATGTGTATAACTCTGATGGCTCACATCCCATATTAACTTGTCTTTGGGAAAATCCATAACCATATGAAGAGCCATTGTAAGCTCTACTGCACCCAAATTAGACGCGAGATGTCCTCCCGTCTGAGACAGATGCTCTATTAAGAATTTTCGAATCTCCCTAGGAAGCATGTGAAGTTCTTCCTTTGACAATTTCTTTATGTCATTAGGAGCATTTATCTTCTCGAGTACCATAAATCTCTCCTGATTTATTCTCTTTCAAGTATTATGAATTTCTAGCTGTCAAAAAATATAGAAGTGCCGTAAGGAACTTGTTCTGATATGGCATATTCTGAAGGATGCCTACTGCTTCTCCTGTCATGCGCCATACATCTTCCTTCGATTTCTCATATCCTTCAAAAGCTACATAAGTAACCTTATTATTCTTCTCGTCAGAACCAGCATCCTTACCCATGATGCTAGGATCACCTTCTACATCGAGAATATCATCTTCAATCTGGAAAGCGATTCCGATATTGTGTCCGATTTCCTCGATCTCTTCAACCTGCTTCTCTGTTGCACCAGCGAGAATAGCACCAATCATCATAGAAGCTTCGATGAGACACGCTGTCTTCTTCTCATAAAGGAAGTTAATACGATTGTGAGAAATACCATTCTGCTTATCTTCCTCTACATCGACTACCTGTCCACCGATCATTCCATAGATACCAGCCTTCTCAGCAAGTACTTTCAGAGATTTGATAACCTTCTCTTTATCCTCTTCTACATCAAAAGCCTTAAGTGCAGTCTCGAAAGCAAAATTCAAAAGTCCATCTCCTGCGAGAATTCCCATTGCTTCCCCGAATTTTGCATGAGTTGTTGGATTTCCACGTCTAAGCAAATCATTATCCATAGCTGGGAGATCATCATGAACAAGTGAATATGTATGAATCATCTCAATAGCAGCCATAAATGGTTCAAGCGCTTTTGAATGTCCTCCAAAAAGCTTATATGTTTCCTGCATAAGGATAGGGCGAAGTCTCTTTCCACCAGCCATGACACTATAGTTCATAGCTTCCATGATAGTCTTCTGATAGCCTTCCTCTGCTGGCAGATACTGTACTATAACTCTGTCTACGTCATTTGCTTTGTATTGCATTTCTTTCTGGATATCCATAGTATTACCCCTTATTTATATTTCGCCAAATTCTTCCAGTTCACCGTTTTCTTTAACAGCCATAACGGCTTTCTCAACTCTATCAATCTTATCATTACAGGACTTCAGAAGTCGTGTCCCCTCCATAAAGAGCTTAAATGATCTGTCGAGCGAAGTATCGTCATCTTCCATCTCATTCAAAAGATCTTCAAGGGCTGTAAATGACTCTTCCAAAGTCATCTCTTCTAATTCTTTATCTTTCTCAGCCATCACTAACCTCAAATCTTCTTCACATCTGTTTCTTCTATTTCTTTGACCTGCGCCTTTACAACACCGTCTTCCATCGTCATCTTGAAATCTTCACCTACCGAAAGGTCAGAAGCCTTCATGACGTGAGTTCCATCCATCTTCTCCGGATAGCCATATCCGCTGGACAGTTTCTTAAGCGGTGAACACACATCGAGTCTTCCCGACATGCGAACCAGCTTACTCTTCTCTCTTTCAATTCTACGGAGCATGTTCGAATAGAGCAAAGTATCTAGGCGTCTAGTTTTTTCCCGGAACTCCTCAATTCGTCTCGATGGAGATTTCGCTTCAAGTCTATGAGAAAGAATCTCAGCCTTCTGCCTGTTTCTATCGAGCATGTAATCCATAAGAGAAACGAGTCTGTCTCTATCATTCCTAAGTCTATCCTCGACATCCTCGTGAAGTGAAACCGATAGTTCCGCTGCTGCCGATGGAGTCGAAGCTCGTAGGTCTGCAACGAAATCTGCAATCGTGAAGTCTGTCTCATGTCCTACTGCTGAAATTATAGGTGTCGATGCCTGAAAAATCGCATCCGCCACTTCTCTTTCATTGAACGCCCATAAATCCTCAATTGATCCACCGCCTCGTCCGACGATGAGAACATCTAAATCCATAGAATCAAGTGTTCTAATACCTCTGACAATCGACTCTTTCGCGCCCTCTCCCTGCACGAGCGCAGGAAAAAGCACAAGTTCGATAAATGGGTTTCTTCTCTTTGCAATATGAATGATATCGCGAACAGCAGCACCTGTTGGCGCTGTTACGATACCGATTTTCTTAATATATGTGGGAATGGGCTTCTTATAGAGTTCATCAAACATGCCCATTTCTTCTAATTCAGACTTAAGCGCGAGAAATCTCTGGTAGAGATCTCCTACACCATCCGCTTCGATTTTATCGGCATATATTTGATAACGGCCGCCGGCTTCATAGACTTGAATACTGCCGGTTACTACGACCTTGTCGCCATCCTTCATTTTGAATTTGAGCCCTGTGGCGACTTTTGACTTAAACATAACTCCACCCATCTGAGACTGCGCGTCTTTCAGGGTGAAGTATATATGTCCAGATCTGTGATATGTTAGATTCGAGATCTCGCCTTTTACCGATATTCTCCTCAGCAGAGAGTCCTCTTCTATCAAACCTTTAATATAGCGGTTTATTTGTGAAACGGTAATCGTCTCTTTCATTAGCCCTTTACAACCTTAGCCAAAATACCATTGATAAATGATGATGAACTGTCAGTACCGAAGTCCTTTGCCAATTCAACAGCTTCATTGATAGCTACACCTTCAGGAAGGCCTTCATACTTAATCTCATAGATAGCGACTCTAAGGATAGTAAGGTCAACCTTTGCCATACGGCTAGTCTTCCAGCCTTCTGAAACCTGATTAATAATCTCATCGATTTCATCGATATGAGAAAGAAGGTCGTTTGACTTCTCCTCGATATAATTCATATCCTCTTCTGAAAGAGGTCCGATGTCCTCGAAATAGTTCTCGAGCTGTTCCTTCATCTCGCCTTCTTCATAGAAATTTGCCTGAAAAAGGGCTTTCATAATCTCCTCGCGGATCTCGTGTCTTGTCATGGTTCTAATTCTCCTGTAATTTATACAGATTTTTGTTACTAAAATAATCTAAATGATTTTACTGATTTAAATCCTTCACGTCAACTGAAGAAACCTTTACGTCTACAGCCTTTACTGTGATGTCTGTCATGCTCTCGATTGAAGACTTAACCTTCTCCTGAACATGCTCTGTAACTTTAAGGATTGAATAACCGTATTTTACAGAAACAATCATCTGAATAGAGATTGTAGAATCTTCGTTCTTAAGAACTCTGATTGCTCTAGCAATCTTTCCTGCACCAGCTCTAGGAAGGTTGTTTGAATTGATTCCTCCATTGAGTGCATTGATTCCTTCTGACTCAAGTGCTGCAAGTCCAGCGATTGAAGCTACAACTGTTTCTGAAACTTCTACGCCTTCACGTATAGTAAAATTCTTATCTGCCATAATTTATATCCTCACTATTAATCAGTTTAATTCTATCTAGCAATATACCACATTACGCTCTTTTTCGCAAAAAATCATTCGCGTGTAATTTCCCAGAAAGCAACCGCACTCGCAGCCGCTACATTAAGAGAATCCACACCTTCCGACATAGGAATCATAACCGTATGATCACAAGATTTTATTGTAGAAAGTGGTAATCCATTGCCTTCGTTACCTAATACGAGAGCTAATCTCTCCTTCATCTTAAGTATTGGATCAGAAATCGAAATCGAATCTTCATCCAGCGCTAGAGCAGCCAGGGAAAAATCATATCGTTTCAACTCTTCAACCCAGCTTTCATCTGCCGGAACAATCGTCCATGGAATATTGAAGACATTTCCCATACTCACTCTGATTGCTCTCTTATAAAGTGGATCTGTACAATTCGAAGTCATCACTACCGCATCCATATGAAGTGCTGCTGCCGATCTGAATATCGCTCCTAGATTCGTCGGATTCACGACTTCATCCATAACCGCAATCCTCTTCGCGCCCTTAAGCACATCACTTAGCGCCGGAAGCTCTCTTCTCTTCACGATTGCAAGAGCACCTCTCGTCATGTTGAAACCCTTTATCTTCGAAAGCACAGCTGTCGATGCTTTGAAATAGAATATATTAGAAAGTTTACCTTCCTTCTCCATTCTATCAATCTTCTCTAAAACTCTCGAAAGAATCTCACCATCAGCTGTATCCGGATTGTCACGCCCTTCCTCTACGAGAATAGATTCTATTTCATATCCACTATCGAGCGCTCTCTCAATCACCTTCGGACTCTCAGCAACGAACACACCTAAATCCGGTTCATTCAGGTGATAAAGGTCGACCTCTCTAGTTCTCGCATAGAGATCTAAATCCTTTGAATTGTAATCATCTATCCTAATTTCAATCATAAACTCTGTATTTCATCACAGATGAGCTGAGTACCATTTCCGCCGACAGTATCTAGCGCACACCACTGAAGCGCCTGTCTAGCTTCCTTCTCATCAACAAGCTTAATGAGACTCATAATTGCACAATCTGCAGTTTCTTCCATTCCTTCCTGTGATTCGAAAGCGACACCAGCATCTATACACGCGCCTCTTTCAGAAAAAGCTTCGATGTCTCCAATCTGGTCTCTAGCTACAGCAAATGCAATAATCGCTTCACCCATAGCCGCCAGTTCGTTCATCGTGTTTCCACCAGCTGAGATTGCTATCTGGCTTTTTCGCATCAGCTCACCCATGTAGTTACATTTCTCATGAACGACAATATATGGAACGCTATCTGCAAGTTCCTTTATCTCTTCCTTGTTTGTAAACATCGAACCGAGGACTACATCAAATACGAGGTCTTTCACTTCAAACTCATCGTCATAAACCTTAATGATTCGTTCGAGCAGCGCCTTTACAATTCCTGTGCTATCCGTGTTTCCTGTAGTAATGAGAACTCTCTTTATATTCTCATCTATATTTCTTTCGAAGCCTACAAACTCTTCACGAAGAGGTGTATATTTCGGTCCCAAGAGAATATCAAATTTGTTCTGATATGTCTCGATATAGAAATCTGCATCTATCTTCGCGCTGTAGTTTATCAGCAAAGAAAGATTTCCGAGGTCCGCTTTCTTGCTTCCGAGGTAAACTACTTTTGCAAACATGGAAAGTACATTTACATACTGACCGAAGACAGAATATGTATCTATAAAGAGAATTGGGTCCGTCTCCTCCGCGAGAAGAAGTAACATCTTTGAAACCTCAGTTCTTAGATCTGTCCAGTCAGAATGAAGGTTTATAAGATAGAAACCATTCTTCTCGAGGATTTCTTTCGGATTATCGTCGGATGCAACAAATACTACATCCTCTCCCCTCTTCTCGAGTTCTCTTGCGATAGCCATACATCTCATAAGATGACCAGATGCAATAAATTCATTTGAATCAACTCTGAAATAAATCATACTTCCTCTCCTATTTTTCGATGAAATCGAGTGAAAAAGCTGTTCCTTTCAAAAGATCCCTATTTGCTTTCTTTCCTAAGACATCTTTCAGATACTTTGTGTGTAGACCGAGTCCTGGTCTAATCGAGCGGACATTCTCTGATGTAAATTCTTCCCCTGCCTTTACATCCTTCACCACATAGAGTGATCTCGAATGCTTTCTCGCTTCTACCTGCTTCGGTGTGAGATCGTATGTCACTTTGCCAAGGGCTTTCTCAACCTGTCTGATGCTCTCTACCATCTCTTTGAACTCTTCGTATTCCATTGAGAATCCGGAGTCAGCTCCACCATCGCTTCTCTTTATAGTCATGTGCTTCTCAATCACCTTCGCTCCAAGTGCAACCGCAGCCACATCGACAGCATAACCAAATGTGTGATCAGAAAGCCCTACTATACAGTCATATTTCTTCACCATATCAGGAATGGTCCTTAGATTTATATCCTCGTATGGAGATGGATACTCAGATACGCATTTTAGAAGAATTACATCTTCATTTCCTTCATCATAACATGTTTTAAGTGCAAGTCGCACATCTTCTTCATAGGCGATTCCAGTCGACATAATTACCGGCTTGCCTGTCTTCGCGCAATCTTCTATGAGACCGACATCATTAAGCTCATACGACGCGATCTTATAGGCTGGCGCTTCGAGCTTTTTCAGAAGCTCTACTGCCGTTGGATCAAACGGTGAGGAAAAAACTGTAATCCCAACTTCTTTAGCATAGTCGAACAATTCCTCATGCCATTCCCAAGGCATGTATGCTTCCTTGTATAAATCAAAAAGCGTCTGACCTTCCCAAAGGCTGCCTTCCGAAGTCATGAATTCATCGCCATGACAATCAATTGTAATGGTGTCCGGTTTATAGGACTGCAACTTAACTGCATCAGCCCCGGCTTCCTTCGCAAGCCTTATGATTTCTTTCGCACGTTCCAGATTTTGCATGTGATTTGCAGACATCTCTGCGATTATATAAACCGGATAGTCCTTTCCGATTCTTCTTCCATCAATCTCAATATAGTCTTTCATAACAGTCACTTTCTATAGAAATCGATACATTTGTTTACGGCTTTTATTACATCGTCTACATCGCTATCCTTCATCGCAGGATATAGCGGAATACTCATCGACTGCTTGTAAATCTTCTCAGCCACTGGGCACTCGCCTTTCTTATGTCCGAGATCTTCATAATATGGGAACCAATAAACTGGAACATAGTGAACCTGACACTGAATTCCCTCTGCTGCCATCGCATCGAAGAACTCTCTTCTCGTACAGCTTAGTTTCTCTAAATCGAGTTGTAAGATATAGAGATGTCTAGTCGTATCCGACTCCGGAAGTTCCTTCTGTACGATGATTTCTGGAACATCGCGAAACGCTTCGTTGTATTTCTCTACAATGCCCTTTCTCCTTTCGGAAAAAGCTTCTAACTTGTCAAGCTGACTCATAAGCAGAGCTGCCTGTATATCTGTCAGTCGATAGTTAAATCCTAGGTCTATCATTTCGTAATACCATGGACCTTCGACATTTTTCTCTCGCATATCAGCTTCATCATGTGTGATACCGTGAGTATGATAAAGAAGTAATTTCTTATAGTATTCTTCATTATTTGTTGTGACCGCTCCGCCTTCTCCAGACGTAACCGTCTTCACTGGATGGAACGAGAAGCATGTCATATCCGCAAGACTTCCTACAGGCTTTCCATCATACTTCGTCCCAATAGCATGAGCTGCATCTTCTATAAAAACAAGATTATGCTTATCGCATATTTCTCGAATCTCTTTATTTCTGATCGATGCACCAGTGAAATCTACTGCAACTACTGCTTTCGTTCTAGAAGTAATCTTCTCTTCGATGCTCTTCGGATCGATGTTGTAAGTATCTTTCTCAACATCAGCAAAGACCACATCTGCCCCAACATATCTAGCGCAGTTCGCTGAAGCTGCAAATGTAAGTGGAGTCGTAATCACTTCATCTCCCGGTCCTACACCAGCTGCCATCATTGCAATATGAAGAGCAGCCGTTCCATTCGAACATGAAACTGCGTACTTCGCATCGACTGTCTTCGCAAGTGTATCTTCAAGCTTTTTCACATATGGACCACATGTCAGATAATCACTACGAAGAACACGCGTTACCGCTTCTATATCTCTATCATCTATAAACTGGTGTCCATAGAAGAGTTTCTGTTCTCTGACTGGACTACCACCATTAATTGCAAGTTTTTCCATCATTTCCCCCGAGTAAAATAAATCCTAAAACAAAACGCTGTGAGGGATTCACAGCATTTTGCATTACATTCTACAAGTCACTATTTATCTTCTCACGAAGTTCTTCCACAGAAAGGAATTGCTTATTTGTACCTGAATCATAGGCGAATCCAGGCTCAACGAGCTTTCCTCCAGGAAGGATTTCTTCATCATTCCACCAGTCATAATGTGGGTAGATGATATAGTGTTTGTCATATTCATATGTTCTCATGGAATCCTCAGGTGTAATCATGATTTCATGAAGTTTCTCACCTTCACGGATACCTACTTCTTTAAGTTTGCAGTCTGCTTTAATTGCCTTTGCGAGGTCAGTGATTTTGAATGAAGGGATCTTTGAAATAAACACTTCTCCGCCTCTAGAATCACTCAGCGCTTTGATTACGAGATCTACTCCCTGATCGAGACTGATCCAGAAACGTGTCATTCTAAAATCAGTGATAGGAAGTTCTGTCGCACCGTTTGCTACGAGATTCTGGAAGAATGGAATTACAGAACCACGGCTTCCAGCTACGTTTCCATAACGAACTACAGAGAACTTCGTTCCTGTTCCACCTGAGTATGCATTTGCAGCGGTAAAAAGCTTATCTGATACAAGCTTTGTTCCACCATAAAGATTTATTGGGTT
>DAISYI010000027.1:10670-13138 GCA_036825385.1 Lachnospiraceae bacterium
GCCTTGTCTGTAGAAAGTGCTACTACTTTCTTTACACCACAATCAAGTGCTGCATTGATTACATTCATCGCACCATTTACGTTAGTCTTAATGGCTTCGTTTGGATTGTATTCGCACGCAGGAACCTGCTTGAGCGCTGCAGCATGTACTACGAAGTCAACACCTTTCATAGCGCGGCACAATCTCTCTGGATCTCTTACATCGCCGATAAAGAATCGAAGAACACTGCTGTATTCTTTGAATTTATTTGCCATGTTATACTGCTTAAACTCATCTCTTGAATAGATGATAATCTTCTTTGGCTTATAACTTTTGAGAACATTCTCTACGAAGTGATGTCCGAACGAGCCTGTTCCACCTGTGATTAGTATTGTTTTTCCATTTAACATAATAACCTCCCAATATTATAAGTATCGGCTATCTGATGTAAGTTCTTAATTTAACCTTATTTTAATTTCCCTTTTTATATTCTATCATTTATTTACAGGAAAAAGCGACTAAATCTCATCTTTCCCTATTTTTTATTTTCTAATAACCTATCGATGCTTTGATAAGTTCTGCATAGGCCTGTCGACCTTCGCCATTTAGATGGATTCCGTCGCTATAGAACCATTCTCTATGTCCCTGTGAATAAGCGTTCCAATCGATTATTGTGACGTTTCCTCTTTGAGAAGCGGCCTCTGCTATGTTCTGATTTGCCTGCCCTTCCCAGTTAACTCCATGAGTGTTCACCCAGAAGATTTGTCTTTCAGGTCCTATTGTATCTATTAGTTCTAAGCATCTTTGCACTGAAGGTGCACCATTTGTTCCTAGATGAATTATTACCTTTGAGCCAAGTGCTCCACTCGCATTCATAGAAGATGCAATTTCAATTCCAGCCTTTACCTGTCTACTTACTTTTGCATCAATTAGAATTCCTGGCATGGTATTCATCATACTCTGAGCCGCACCTAGCATAACTGAATCTCCTATCGCAGTAACTCCATTTGAAGGAGCTGTGTAGGTTGGTCCAGACGGAGCCGGTTGCTGAGTTGGTTGCTGAGTTTGTTGCTGAGTTGAATCAGTCTGCCCATCTGCAGTATTCTGATTTACTTTCACACTAACTTCATTTATGAGATTAATCATAGTAGATATCTTCGCTTCTCTCTGACTCTTCTGACTAGAAGCTAGAAGTTCTTCATTCTCTTTCATAAGAGCTTGCATTTCTTCCATATCGTCAGTTCCACCTAAAGAGAATGCATACGAAGTCTGCAATGTAGAAATCACAAAACACATGCTCATCGCAACGGCAATGAATGCTTTCTTTGCTGGTTTATACTCAGTTCTTCTTTCTATTCTCGCAGACATCATAAGAACTAAAATAGGAATCAGTTTTATAATTGCTGCAAATACTACTATCCAAAAGCAAGTTTCGAGCACGTACTTTTTCCCAAAAAGCCCTTTATATTTCATGTTCATAAAGAAGATGACCGGGTACATGACGAGGTAGATTTCGTAACTGTACTTGCCTATGATTCTAAGCGGGAAGAAATCAAGCCAGGTCGCAAGTCTATCCTGGTCAAAAATCACAAGTAGAATCAGTGCAGCAAACAATGCTGAAGATGCCTGCATTATTCCGCGATAAGCTATCGCATCCTCACCTCGTAAGTAGAGGCTTATCTTTAGGAGTGCTCCGAGTGCTACTAGAAAGAGCACTGAAAGCATCGTGGTTTTTCTCCAAAGTAGGATCTTAGAATATGTCTGAATCGGGCCTCGTTTCTCAAGTAGAAGTTTCAGGATATACGCAAGAAGCATTCCTAAGAATAGTGCAAAGGCTCTCGAATCTGTACCGTAATAAACTCTCGATGGGTCTACTTTCGGCGAGTATAGTACTGCCATTTCATAGGCACTCGCTGCGGTAAATATTATGAGGAGTGCAATTATAATTGGCTTTCCTGCCTTCTTCGTTTTGATAATTATTCGGCGTCCGATTACAAAGAGAAGTGGCCAAATTATGTAGTACTGTATTGTAAGTCCTAGATACCACAGATGTGTAAACGGAGACGAATTCATCATTCTAGTGAAGTAGGATGAATTTGCAAATATCTGATAGAAGTTGTTATATCCTAACACCACGCTTGTTATCTCGAGAAGTGTTGTCTTTCGATAGTTTCTGGCGAAGATTAACAACGCTATAAGTGTGATTGAAATCATCGCGAGAAGGGAAGGATATAATCTTTTGATTTTCTTTTGATAGTATTTAGATGCACTGAAGGATTCAGGCTTTTTCCCAGCGCTGTATACCATAAAAAAGCCCATAATAACAAAGAATCCATTTACTCCAATGAATCCTCCTGGAACTATTTCTGGCATTATATGATATAAAACGATTCCTATGATGGCGATTGCTCTGATGCCATCGAATCCTCGAAGTCTACGTTCCATTTCTTACCCCTCAAATCAATATATATTTACTATAGCACACTTCT